>DATIKD010000001.1:0-3962 GCA_035477965.1 Dehalococcoidales bacterium
TATTAAGAGCTAAACACGGGAAGGATACCGAAGTGGCTTGCATTGGTGTTTCGGGTGAAAAACTAGCTCTGATTTCGTGTGTAATTAACAATAAGGGCCGGGCGGCCGGTCGTTCTGGACTGGGCGCGGTAATGGGCTCCAAAAAGCTCAAAGCTATTGCGGTCAAAGGGAAAAAGAAAGTACCTCTGTTTGATGACGTGTTGGTGACTGAATTGCGCAAGAAATATCTGCCCATGCTGGGCGGCCCCATCAATATGCTGAAAGAATTCGGCACGGCTGCTCTGGCCATGCGTTCGGCCCACAGCGGTGATTCTCCGGTCAAAAACTGGGCAGGTGTGGGAGTAATTGATTACCCCAATGCCGAACCTATAAATATCAATCTGATTATGCCCAAAGTGGAATCCAAGTACGCCTGCTTCCGCTGTCCGATTGGCTGTGGCGGGCACATGAAGGCCGGTGAGGGCGAATATAAGTATCCCGCCGGAGCGCATAAACCGGAATATGAAACCCTGGCCATGTTCGGTTCCAATTGTTTGAATAACGATCTGGATTCGATTATCATGGCCAATGATTTATGCAATCGTTACGGCCTGGATACAATCTCTGCCGGAGCAGTCATCGCCTTTGGCATGGAATGCTATGAAAATGGTCTGATTTCCAAAGAAGATACCGGCGGCATCGAACTGACCTGGGGCAATCACCGTTCTCTGATAGCCATGCTGGATAAAGTGGGCAAGCGCGAGGGCTTCGGCAGTATTCTGGCTGACGGTGTGAAATCTGCGGCTCAGAAAATCGGCAAAGGGGCTGAGAAATATGCCATACATATCCAGGGTCAGGAAGTTCCCGCGCATGATCCCAAGCTGGGCTATGCCTGGGGTATAACCTACCGCATGGATGCTACACCTGCCCGCCATACGCAGGGCCCGCAAATGCCTCCGCCCGGGGTACTGCCCAAATTTGATCCCAAATCCATGTACGGCAGAGCCAAAGCTCATAAAGCCGGCGCCTGCTATACCCACTTTATGAATTCAGCCGGTATGTGCAGTATGCTTTTCGGCGGCTTGCCTAGAGCAGAAATCCTGACGGAATTCCTGAATGCCATTACGGGCTGGGATTCAAACCTGGACGAACTGCTTAAAACCGGCGAAAGGATTGGCAATCTGAGACATGTCTTCAATCTGCGGGAAGGGATAAATCCCCTGAAATACGATTTCTCCGGCCGAGTCATGGGGCTTCCGCCTTTGCAGTCCGGTCCCACTGCCGGAGTAACGGTGGATGAAGCCGCCATGGACCGTGAATTCATGGCTGAAATGGATTGGGATTCTGTCACTGCTAAACCCAGCCGCAGCAAACTGGAAGACCTGGGACTGCAGGATGTTGCAAAAGACCTTTGGGATAAATAACTTGATCCTGAAATGAATTTACCGAGCCGTTCTGAAATATGGACGGCTCCGGTTTTTTCCCAGGCAGGCGGCCTTATATCCGCTTGGGCAGTTGGAATTCAGAATCGATACCAAACGGAAGTAATTTTACCCGTTTGTGCTCATGAAAAGTTCACCGGCTTGAGAACCAATCCGGGAGGGGTCATTTATATGGAAGTGCGGGGACACCGCTCAGAAGAGAGCGAAAAACCCATTGAGTTGCTTTTTCACGACGTACATAGTCATGGTGTAAAAATCGCTGAATTATGGATAAAGGAAGTGGAAAAACGCAGCGGCGGCCGGGTGCGTTTTACTTCGCATACCGGCGGTGGGCCGGCGATGACTGAAAAAGCGGATGTCGTTCGCGACGTTCCGGCTGGGGGTGGTCAATATCCCCTTTTGGATTTGATTCAAATTCCCCTGCTATTCAAAGACTCCATCAACGCCAGCCAGGTCCTGGCTCAACTTTACTCGGAATTTCCCGAATTACGGCATGAAATAAGTGATAAAAAAATAGTGGGCTTAAGCATCGGAGCGCTTATGGCGATTTTCACCAGTCAAAAATGGGGGCCGGTAGAAACCCTGGAGGCTCTGCGCGGCGCCCGCATCCGGTCTCTGGCTCCTATCGATGGTGCTCTGAAATCGCTGGGGGCTGAACCTCGGCACGTGGATTATCTGAAGATTGCGCCTCTTCTGGCCGCCGGAGAACTGGATGCTGCCGTTCTGGGTTTACTGCCGGCCAGAATTTTCGAACTGGCGGAAAAAGGGGCGCCGTTTTGCACCATCGCCGGAGAATATTCAATCACCGCCCACCCCATGCGTCTCTATATGAAATGGGACTCCTGGAATAAGCTGCCTGCCGGTGTAAGAGATTTGATTGACGAACTTGGGCCGGCCGGACAGACCGGCTGGTTTGCTTCCCAGAGCGGAACGGATTCTGATAATGCCCTGAAAGGAGCCATGGAATATTTCCGGCAGAAAGGTCGCATTATCCGGCTGCCAGTGGATGAGCTAAACCGCTGGCTGAAGGCAATGGAGCTGTCCAGACAATCCGCTATTGAACTGGCGGAAGCTCAAGGTCAGCCCGGACGGAGGTTCTTTGCCAGAATGAAGCAACTTATCCAGGAGCTGCAACCGGAACAGTAGTTGCTTTCCATTATAGCTGCAGGCCGCGGCCCTGAGAATCCTTTTTTGCTCTCGACAAGGTGTCATGTTTCCAATTTGGGATCGAGCCGGAGCGTACTAAAGCCGGAGGGGATGGGTTCGTTAAGACGTGACAATAAAGGCTTTCCCCCCCTCCAGATGCTTCGGCCTCGCCATTCGAGGCCTCCAGCATGACAGAAAAAAGGGCTTCCAGATTCGTCGCCACCGCCATTTGAGGCTTCCGGCATTACAGAAGTAAAGGGCTTCCAGATTCGTCGCCCTTGCCATTTGAGGCTTCCGGCATGACAGAAAAAATGGGGAATCCTATCCCGACGTCGTCATTCTGGAGCCCCGAGCATTCCTTCATACCTGAACGGGGCGAAGAATCTGGAGGGGATGGGTTCGTTAAGACGTGACAATAAAGGCTTTCCCCCCTCTTCCAGATGCTTCGGCCTCGCCATTCGAGGCCTCCAGCATGACAGAAAAAAGGGCCTCCAGATGATTCGGCCTCGCCATCCGAGGCCTCCAGCATGACAGAAAAAAGGGCCTCCAGATGCTTCGGCCTCGCCATCCGAGGCCTCCAGTATGACAGAAAAAAAGGGCCTCCAGATGCTTCGCTGCTCCGTCATGAGATGCATGACTTTTAACTCTAACCACCGGCGAAACGAACTTCAAACGGAGAATAGCTTCCCTCTAATGCCAGTCTTTGGAATGCGGTACTTTATCCATGGCATTAAAGGCGGAGACCGCGTCCACTACCACATTATGGGTCCCATCCCGACGGGTCAGGCGGCCTTTAACAATCAAAAAAGGTGATTTGAAGGTAAGTTCATGTTTTGCATAGACCTTCGGAAAGACCATCAGAGGGATATGGCCGAATTCATCTTCCAGAGTGATAAAGACCACCTTTCCATGCGGCCTCTGGCGGCGAATAACCAGACCGGCGCCCCAAAAACCGGCTCCGTCCTTTAAATGCGGAATGTCACGACTGGTCTGCATCCCGGAATTGAAATGCGGTCGCAACCGGGCCATGATATGGCCGGACGGGAAAAGACTGAGCAGGCTGTATTCCTCTTTCATGCGTTCCCAGTCACCGGGCGCGGCCAGTTCAACCATATCCTGCTGTACCGGCAATTTCAAAAATAGCTGGGTATTGACCGGGCGGTAACGTAACCCAATTTCCCATTTTGTTTTACGCCGGTTGGGCTCCAGGCTATCCAGAGCGCCGGCGCCGCTGAGATTGACGGCCACTTCCTCCAGAACGCCGCTGCGCTCCAGAAAATCACCGATACTCAGAAACGGCCCGGCCTGCCGGCCTTTCAAAATAGCATCGGCGGTGGCCTGTCCCACACCGGCCACCTGCAAAAAACCCAGCCTCAGAGCCTGTCCTTCCAGAAT
>DATIKD010000002.1:0-3403 GCA_035477965.1 Dehalococcoidales bacterium
CCAGTCTTGATTTCTACACCCATTTTCAGGATGGCTTCAATTTCTTTTTGATATACTTCAGCCGGCAGCCGGAAACCCGGAATTCCACTGGACAGCATGCCGCCGGCTATTTTTTGAGATTCAAAAATGGTGGGATTATAACCCCGCCTGGCCAGTTCCCACGCGGCGGTTAGCCCGGCCGGACCGGAACCGATGATGGCTACCTTATCCAGATGCTTGCTTTCACTCTTCAACTGATAGCTGATCCGGCCGCTATTCTGGTCAGCCGCATAGCGATGCAGGGCCTTAATAAATAGAGGCTGGTCTACTTCCTGACGCGAGCATTTCAGTTCGCAGGGATGAGTACAGAGCCGGCCCAGCACACCTGCCAGAGGCGCCCCTGAATTTATCAAATTCAGCGCTTCTTCGCGCTTTCCCTGGCGTAATAAGGCCACAAATCCATGAACATTTATTTCCAGAGGACAAGCAGTACGGCAGGGCGAGACACCGTCTTTATCAATAATAAAAGCCGATGGTGCTGATTTGCCTTGCGTGTCCGGTTTGTGAATTGCAGTAATTGAGTCGATTTTAACAGAACAGGCCTGGCTGCAATCTCCGCAAGCCGTGCATAGTTCCTCTTTTACGAACCGGGGATTGCGGCGAAAGGTAATGCTATAGTCACCCGCTTTTCCCGAGATGCCGGTAATCACACTGCAGGTGTTAATTTTCACGTGGGGATGAATGGCAGTACGCAACAGCAGAGGCCAGCATTTGTATGCTCCGTCAGCATTAAGCCGTTCACTATCCAATACAGGATAAGGAGTTATTAGTTCAACCCGAATGCCCAGGTCTGCCAGAGTCAGGGCAGTTTGGGCCGCCTGCCGGCCTGAACCATAGATCGCAATGTTTTTAGACATGCGCTCCACCGTTCTGGCTGGTCAATTTTTTACCATATTGATAACCCGTTTCAAAAGCTTTCAAGTTGAGTTCGCCAGTACCCTTGGGAACTGAAGCCAAAACGGATTGACGCAGAGCGTCGGTGGAAACGAAATCAGTAACCGCCGCAAAAAATCCCAGCAGGACTATATTGGATACCACTACCCGGCCCAGTTCACGCGCCAGCCGGTTGGCGGGTACTGCCAGGTAAGTGTGTTTATGGTTGGCATCAATTTTAACCAGGTCAGCATCGACAATCAGTTTAACACCGGGATTCATCGTGCGGCCGTAACGGTTATAGGCATCCTGAGAAAGCGCCACCACCACATCAGGATTGGTCAGATAAGGATAGCCTATGGGTTGTTCATCCGCCACCACTATTGCGGAACAAGCACCGCCCCGCGCCTCCGGTCCATAACTCTGGCTGAAAGTGGCATATTGCTTATCATAAACCGCCACGGCCTGACCCAGAATTTGCCCGGCCAGCACAACTCCCTGCCCGCCAAACCCGGATATCCTTAATTCACGTCGTGCCAAGTGCTTCCTCCCTGGTTAACCTTATCTTTGTCACCTGCTTCTATGGAAACCGATTGATAAATACCTAGTACTGTTTATTAAGTTTGCCTTTTCAAATATTAGTTTGGCCAGCCTGCCTCAAAGCCAAACTTATATTCTGCCCTTTTCGCGAGCTTTATTCAGGATATCGTCCTGGCTCTCCTGATAGGTTTGATATTGTATATCCACAAATTTACCCACAATGATAGGGCTGTCCAGCGTTATGGCTGCATCCTTGATATCTCCGCCATGGCGCACCACTGATTTCTTCTGATAATAAAGCATATCATCCAGCCCGTTCGGACGTTTGTTCATCCGTCCATAAACCGTCGGGCAGGGAGTGATAGCTTCAATAAATTTGAAACCGCGCCGGTTCAGGGCCTCATACAGTGAATTCTCCAGTTCTCTCAGATGCAATGAAGTCCAGCGGGCGATGTAGCTGGCGCCGCAGGCTGCCATGATATAAGGCAGGTTGGCGGGTTGTTCAAAATTACCGTAAGGTGAGGTAGTGGTGAAGGCGCTTTGGGGTGTGGTACAACCCAGTTGGCCGCCGGTCATACCGTAGTTGAAATTATTAACACAGATGCACAGCATATCGATATTACGCCGCGCGGCATGTATCAGATGGTTACCACCAATGGTAGCCAGATCCCCGTCTCCGGAGAAAACCGTGACATTAAGTTTGGGATTAGCCACTTTCAAACCGGTAGCAAAGGCAATAGGTCTCCCATGCGTGGTGTGAAAAGAATCTACTTTAATGTAACCGCCTGCTCTGGCACTGCATCCGATACCCGAAGCCACCGCCATAGTATCCGGATCTATGCCGGCTTTGATAACCGCCCGCACGAAGCACCCTATGACCGGACCAATTCCACAGCCGGAACAGAAAATATGCGGCATCCTGTCCATGCGCAGGAGTTGTTCAACTTCATTGACCTTCTTGTCTACGGGTAAAGTCGTCATTTAGCCGCCTCCAAAATGGCATCCAGAATTACGGTTGGCTGGTGCACCGCCCCACCGGCATTGGGTACCGATATAGTCTTAACACCGGCGCCGCAGCGCTCCACTTCATATACAATCTGCCCCATATTGATTTCCGGCACCACAAAAGCCCGTGTCTTTTTGGCCAGTTGACGGACTTTTTCCTCCGCGAAGGGCCAGATCGTCACTAACTGCAGCAGTCCGGCTTTGATGCCCATGGCCCTGGCCTGGTCAATCGCCAGCCGCGCAATCCTGGCCGTGATTCCATATGCCACCACCACGATATCCGCATCTTCCATTTGAAATTCCTGGACGCGAATGATATCCTGACGGTTCTGCCGGATTTTGTTTACCAGCCGGGTCACCAGCACTGAATGGGCCTCTGCGGACATGGCCGGGTAACCTCTTTCATCGTGGGTCAGTCCAGTAGTATGGAACCTGTATCCTTCACCCGCATTGGCCATCGGCGGCACCAGATCATCATCCGCTTTATAAGGTAAATATTTGTCCGGTCCAACCGCAGGTTTTTTACGTTCAATAATTTCCCCGGGTTTTACTTCGGCTATCACCAGTTTTTCACTCATATGGCCAACCGCTTCATCCGACATAATCAGCACTGGAATGCGGTACTTTTCTGAAAGATTGAAAGCCAGTATTGTAAAATCATAAATCTCCTGAACGGAGGAGGGCGAAATAGCGATAATTTCATAGCTTCCATGGGAACCCCAACGGGCTTGCATGATATCTCCCTGTCCAACCATGGTGGGGATACCGGTTGATGGACCGGCTCGCTGAATGTTAACCACCACGCAGGGAGTTTCCATCATGACACCCAATCCAATGTTTTCCATAATCAGGGAGAAGCCCGGGCCGGAGGTGGAGGTCATGGATTTAACTCCCGCCCATGAACCACCCAGCACGGCGGCCATGGAGGCGATTTCATCTTCCATCT
>DATIKD010000003.1:0-10433 GCA_035477965.1 Dehalococcoidales bacterium
CCTTTGTTCAGCGGAGGCTGAGTGGGACGCTGTCCGCCGAGCAGCAGTTTAGCCCCTTCTTCGACACCGGACTTAATGTATTCTTCTACACGGTTGCGATGTTCAGCGCTGACTACCGGTCCCATATCGGTCTTTTCATCACGGGGGTCGCCCACTACCACTTTCTTCATGGCAGCGACAAATTTTTCAACGTATTCATCGTGAATTTTTTCATGAATGTAGTATCTACCCGGGGAGGCGCAGATCATACCTGAGTTGGCGCAGGAAAAACTAGCCGATTGTGCGGCTATTTTATCGATTTCAGCATCTTCCAGCACGATGAAAGGATTTTTTCCGCCTAATTCCATCTGGGTGCGTTTTAATGTACTGCTGGCGGCAGCCAAAATGGTTTTGCCAGTTTCGGAACTACCCGTAAAGGAGATAAAGTTAACACCTGGGTGAGATGCCAGGGCTTCGCCTACCGTTCCCCCTGGCCCAGTCACGACATTCACTACACCCGGCGGAATATCCAGCCTGGAAATGATTTCTGCCAGCTTCAGAGTGACCAGGGAATCTATGGCGGAGGGTTTGATAATACAGGTATTGCCTGTTGCCAGGCAAGCGCCCATCTTTGAAGTAACCATCAGTATAGGGGAGTTCCATGGAATAATAAGGGCGGCCACTCCAACGGGTTCCCTTTGTATGGCTATCATGCTATCAGCAGCGGCCGGTACAACGTTGCCCATAAGCCCCCTGGCGGCCTGCGCGCAATATTCAAGGCTAAAAGTTGAACTGAAGCTTTGCATACGGGCCATTTTAATGGGAGACCCGTGGTCTAAGACATCCAGTGCCGCCAGCTCTTCGACGTGCTCTCTCTGAGCCGCTGCTATCTGCCCAATAATCCTGGAACGCTCAGCCTGAGTTTTTTTAGACCAGATCGGAAAAGCCTTTCGGGCGGCGGCTACCGCTTTATCCACATCCTCTTTGCCGCCCAGCGGTACTTCGGCAATTTTTTCCTCAGTGGCCGGGTTAACAACCTGGTAGGTTTTTCCGGATACCGCATCCACCCATTTGCCGTCAATGAACATCTTAAACTGCTGCATTTCATCTCCTTTCTATAATACTGATCACAAATCGCATCAATGAACCAATACTAAATTTAAAACAGGGACTAAACCATTAGGCAGTATTATGTATTATATGTAATAATATATTAAGAACATTGGCTTATAGTATAGAAATTTTCATTCGGATTGTCAATAATGGAGTTTGTGCTTGATGCGCCAACCATGAGTCAAAGGCGGTTAATTGGGGCAAGACTGCATTTCGCTACGACTGACCGCCCTGCCATGCCGGAAGCCTTTTTCGTTGTCATCCTGGAAGCCTCGATTGGCGAGGCTGAAGGATCCGGCGGCGGGGAGGCAAGTCTGCTTGGCCGGCTCTTTTACTCTTCTCCCGCCTGGATAAACAAGGCTGGAAAATACGAACGGATCGGACCGGAGGGGCCTAAAATTTGGAATCGCTCAAATATAGTATACAATGAAAGTAAAGGGTTAAGTGGACCCGCGTATACAGAGCGCTTGTTTCAGGCCAATGCGGCGGGGGCGGCTGAGAGTCAGCCGGACAGGAGGTGCGGTATGCTAAACGGTATTTCTTCGGTTTGAACCAACCACCGAAAATTCCAAACAACTGTCCGCATCAAGCTGTTATCAACCCATAAAAAGGCTTCCGCGGCTGGATAAAATCCAAAATGAATAACGAGAATGCCGTATAGATAAGTTATCCCGCAGCTTTCTCAGATAAGAGACACGGAAAAAGAGGAGGGAGAAAGATGGATTATTACCTGGGCATTGATGTAGGCTCGGTAACCACCAAGTTCGCTTTGTTGGACGAGAAGGGTGAACTTGTCCTCCATAACTACTTTCCCACACAGGGCAAGCCCATTGAAATGGTGCAGCAAGGCTTAAAGCACATCCAGAGGCAGTTGCCCAAAGGCGTTGAGATTTGTGGTGTAGCCACCACCGGCAGTGCTCGCTACCTGGCCGGGGTAATTGTCGGCGCAGATCTGGTCAAAAACGAGATTACCAGTCATGCTGTGGCTACCTTACAGCATTTCCCACAGGTCCAAACCATCATCGAAATCGGCGGCCAGGACAGTAAAATTATCATAATCCGAGACGGGGTGGTAACTGATTTCGGCATGAATACGGTCTGTGCGGCCGGCACCGGCAGCTTCCTGGCCCACCAGGCCTTACGCCTGAATATGAGCATCCAGGAGTTCAGCCGGCGGTCACTCGAAAGTAAAAACCCGGTCCGTATTGCCGGGCGGTGCACCGTCTTTGCGGAATCAGATATGATACATAAACAGCAAATGGGTTACCGCGTGGAGGATATACTCTATGGATTATGCCAGGCTCTGGTCCGCAACTATTTGAATAATGTCGGTCTGGGCAAGGAGCTTAAATCACCGGTAGTATTCCAGGGCGGCGTGGCCTTTAACCAGGGCATCGTGAAAGCCTTTCAGGAAGAACTTGAAACCGGAATAATCATCCCACCCCGTCACGAAATCATGGGTGCGATCGGCGCTGCTTTACTGGTACATGAAGAAATGCGAAACAACCAGGCTAAAAGCAAATTCAGGGGATTCGATGTCAGTGAATCGGACTATCATACCACTTCTTTTGAATGTAATAATTGTTTGAATCAGTGTGAAATTGCCCAGGTTTCCAATAACGGTCAGGCTCTGGCCCGGTGGGGAGGACGCTGTGACAGGTGGGAGAGAACACCCGGTTAAGCCTTAAAAAGAGTGAAGGGGGTGTTGTTCCAGTGCGAGTAGGAATCCCGCGTTCTTTGCTTTATTATCAGTATTACCCCATGTGGCAGACTTTTTTTGAAGAGTTGGGGGCCGAGGTAGTTGTTTCGCCGCCAACAGCCGGAGAAATTGTGGCTTCAGGTTGCTCCAGGCTGACCTCAGAAATTTGTTTGCCGGTGAGAGTGTTTTGCGGGCATGTCATCTCGCTGACCGGCAAATGTGATTATCTTTTCATACCCTCGGTGCACAGTGTGGAGAAGAAGGTCTACAACTGTCCCAAGTTTATCGGCTTGCCCGATCTGATCCGGGCTAATGTGCCGGAGAGTCCGCCCATCCTGGATCCCGATATCGATGTCAATAAAAAGAAGCGCGAATTATACTGGTCTATCTACCGGCTGGGACAGCATTTTAGCCGCAACCCGTGGCGCATAAGGAAAGCGGTTGCCAGCGCTATGGAGGTTCATCGAAGCTACCGGGCTGAAATGCGTCTTCAAAAGCTGACCATTCCTCAGACAATAGCCCGGATGCGCCAATCACCGGAGGGGCAGACGCCCGCGAATTTGGTCTCTGATGTAACCGTGGCCGCAATCGGGCACCCTTACCTTGTGCACGATGAGCACGTTAACCATAATCTGGTGACCAAACTGCAAAAGATGGGGGTCAAAGTTGTATTTCCCGAGATGGTGAAAGAGGCCGATTTGAGCCGCTCACTGGCTCAAATAGTAGAGCGTCCATACTGGACATACGAAGAGGAAGTGGTGGGGGCGGGCGGATATTACCTGCAAAGTGACGCTGATGGCATAATCTCGATTGTGGCCTTTGGCTGTGGTCCTGATTCTTTGATGATAGAACTTCTGCACCGCCGGGCGGCAAAGCTGAACAAGCCGTTTCTCAACCTTGTTCTGGATGAGCATACCACTGAAACGGGTCTCGTTACCCGCCTGGAAGCTTTTATTGATATGATACGGAGGCGAAAGCGAAAACAAATCCAGACCGTCTCAGTTCTGCCGCCACTGAGTTTGGAATCTCATGAAAGGACTAAAATCCTGGGAATTCAGAGTTTCGGCAGTGTGGTATTCGCCCTTAGAGCCGTAGCCAAAGTACTGGGTATTACAATGGTGGCGCCGCCTATTACCAAGCGTACTCTTTCCCTGGGTACCAGGTATTCGCCGGAGTCGGCCTGTATTCCGTTCAAGTTCATTTTGGGCAACTTTATTGAAGCGCTGGACCAGGGGGCGGATACGCTTTTGATGATATCCAGTGTTAATGCCTGCCGGCTTGGATATTATGGAAAGGTGCATGAGCAAATCCTGCGTGACATGGGTTATGATTTCAGGTTCTTCAAATTAAAGAGTACCCAGAAGGGTTTGATTGGAGTTTTAAAAGCCGTAAAGCGCCTGGCTAATGATGCGCCCTGGCCCACCATTATTGCGGCATATCAGATGGGCACCACCAAGATAAAAGCCCTGGATGACATTGAACGAAAGGCCCAGCAAGTACGCCCGCTGGAAATGGAAAAGGGGACAGCCGATAACGTGTACCGGCAGGCGGTCAAAGCCATCGATGATGCCCAGGAAACAAAATTGGTGACCCATATCCTGACCAGATATATGAAGGAGATGGACCAAATTGCCATTAATCCCAAAATAATACCCTTGAAGGTGGGTGTTGTGGGTGAAATTTACGCGGTCATGGAGCCTTTTGTTAACATGAACCTGGAGGTGGAACTGGGGAAGTTGGGGGTGGAAGTGAGGCGTACCAAAAGCACCTTCTTTTCAGAATGGGTGCGCCACGGCGCCTTTAACGTACTAAATGAAGAAAAAAAGAAACTGAAGAAGTATGCCCAGCCATATCTTAGACGGGATGTGGGAGGACACGGTTTTGAGTCGCTGGCGGAAAAAGTCCGCCTGAGCACTGAAGGCTATGACGGCATAATTCACCTGGCGCCGTTTACCTGTATGCCTGAAGCAATTGCATCAAACATCATGCGCGCCACCACAGAAGACATTCCGGTACTTACCATTCTGTGCGATGAGCAGATGGCCAAGGCAGGGATTTTAACCCGGCTGGAGGCGTTTGTCGACCTGATCGAATGGCGCCGGAAGAAGCTCAACAACTGACCTCGCCAGGTGGTGAAGGTTGATTCCTCTGCCAGCAGAATGACGAGTTGCGCCTTCTGCTGGTTTTCATTATTGCGAAGGCGAAGCGGCCGATTTACGCATTCCACCGCCAATCATTTGAAAAAACTGGTAGGACGGAGGGCAGGGCAATACAGTATTCGTATCAACGATCAGTGGCGGATTTGTTCTGAATGGCGATGTAATACTGCCTACTATGTAGAAATTACTGATTATCACTGAAGGGGTAATAATATGGAAAAGAAATTATTGCCGGTTTATCGGGGAGAAGATTTCTTGAGGAATTCCTCAAACCGATGGGGATCAGTCAGAACCACCTGGCTATCAAGATCGGAGTACCGGCTCGCCGTATCAATGAAATCGTTCTTGGTAAGCGCCCTATCACAGCAGACACAGCGCACCGGTTGTCACAATTTTACAGGACTACAGCGAAGTTCTGGCTTGGTTTGCAAACGGACTATGATCTGGATGTAACCGCGGATGAGTGCGGGGAACGGATCGAACGCGAAGTAGGTGTCCATGCCGCCAGCGGATAAAGGGTCACACCATCCTTGAGATGGCCATAACGGTTTGTGACATGAAAATCGACTTAGAGGCGATAATCATAACACAAACCGTTATTATTTAGCGGTAACAGTTTGTTGTATCAACTTCCATGAGCCTGATCTTTTCTCCTGACAATTAAAATGTGTTTTATGACCCTCTGCTCGATATCTGACGATCTTTTCCGCTGTTCCAAAACGATAATTCGGTTCCAGGTATTGTTTAGAAGCTAAACTCGGTGTAGAATAGACATAATCAAAAGGAACTCGTTTTGGAATATTCTTAGCGGATAACTAATTTCCCTTTTAAACATAAAACTAACGACTAATAAAGGACAAACGAAATGCCGCAAGTCGTGATAGAAAATCCGGTCTTAAATTCACCTTATAAAGAACCTACCAGGCATTTCAAATTTTCTGATGAAGGCATTACCAACGAAATTGAAAATTCACGGCGTATCAGTTCTTACTTCATCCCCATCGCCAAACCAAAATCTAAGACCAGGGGAAAACAACTGGCCCTCGATAACGGCTGGGTTCAGGACCGTATTGAGGAAAACGAGTTTATCAATCGCATTCGCGAAAGAGTCGCTATCTGGCGAAAAGGTGGTTATGTTGGAATTACCAAAACTACCCGTCATCTACTCGAATATTGGATTAAACCTGATAGAGAACGCAGACTATTTTTCTGTCAAATTGAAGCTTTGGAATCAGCCATTTATCTTACCGAAGTGGCTAATAAATTCGGCGATAACTGGATAGAAAATAATATCCGGGAATGTAATGAAAATAATAACCCCGGTTTGTACCGCATAGCCTTTAAAATGGCTACCGGCACCGGAAAAACGGTCGTCATGGCGATGCTGATCGCCTGGCAGGTCCTGAATAAAATTGCCGATCCTCAAAACGCCAAATTTACGGATACTTTTCTAATCGTTACCCCTGGGATAACTATTCGAGACCGTTTAAGAGTGCTATACCCCAACGACCCCCAAAATTATTATATGCAAAGAGATATTCTTCCTATCTCTCAGATGGATGAACTGGGTAGAGCTAAAATCATTATCACCAATTTCCATGCTTTTAAACCCAGAGAGCTCGAAAAAGCAGGAAAATTAACCAAAAATATTTTAAACCAAGGCCGGGTTAGCGCCTTTATCGAGACCCCTGACCAAATGGTTAGACGTGTTTGCCGCGAGTTAGGGAACAAGAAGAACATCATCGTGATTAATGATGAAGCCCATCATTGTTACCGTCATAAAGTTGAAGAAGATGAGATCAAGCTGACCGGAGACGAAAGAAAAGAGTCTGAACACAGAGAAGAAGAGGCACGTATCTGGATTTCCGGATTGGAAGCGGTAAAAGACAAAATTGGAGTCCGAGGTATTTACGATCTCTCTGCTACGCCATTTTTCTTACGTGGTTCGGGTTATTCCGAGGGTACTCTTTTTCCCTGGGTAGTTTCCGATTTTTCCCTGATTGATGCTATTGAAAGCGGAATTGTAAAAGTGCCCCGTGTACCTGTCTCCGACGATGCCATGCAGGGTGACCTGCCGGTTTACCGCGATATCTGGCTGCGTATCCGGGATAGTCTTCCCAAAAAAGGGCGCTCTGCTTATGATGAATCCACCGGTGATCCCAAGTTGCCCAAGGAACTGGAAGGCGCTCTCAACAGCCTCTACGGCAACTATGAGAAATACTATCAGCAGTGGGAGCAGAATACTGAGGCCAGAGCGAGAGGTTCTACTCCCCCGGTGTTTATTGTGGTCTGTAATAATACCAGCGTGTCTAAATTGGTCTATGACTGGATTTCCGGCTATACCAAGTCACTTTCGGACGGTAAATCTGTGGTCGTTCCGGGTAATCTCACGATCTTTGATAATACGGATGGGCATAGTCAATGGCTATCGCGCCCTAATACCATTTTGATTGACAGCGAACAGCTTGAGTCCGGTGAAGCCATGAGCGCCGAATTTAAAAAGATGGCCGGTTTAGCCATTGAAGAGTTTAAAGACGAATATAGAAAGAGATTCCCAGGACGGGACACCGACAAATTGACGGATGAAGATCTCCTGCGGGAAGTCATGAACACCGTCGGCAAAGCCGGTAAGCTGGGTGAAAACATCCGATGTGTGGTCTCTGTCTCAATGCTGACCGAAGGCTGGGATGCCAATACCGTGACACATGTGATGGGTGTGCGCGCTTTCGGTACACAATTGCTTTGCGAGCAGGTAGTCGGGCGAGCTTTGCGCAGGCGCAGTTATGAAACAAATGAAGAGGGGATGTTCGAAACCGAATACGCTGAAGTCTACGGCGTGCCCTTTTCATTCATACCCTGTTCAGGTTCGAGCAACGATCCCAAACCAGGACGTCCCATTGTACGAGTTCGTGCTCTGAATGAACGGTTGGCCTGTGAAATTACTTTTCCTCACGTCTCCGGGTACAAATATGATGTCCCGGCAGACCGACTTACGTACACTTTCAACCAGGATTCCGGGATGATTCTGTCTTCTCAATCAGTGCCTATTAAAACCGAAAATGCCCCGATTGTGGGTGAAACCACTATTCATAACCTCAGGATTACCTATGGAGGCCGACGGGAACAGGAAGTGGTCTTTAACCTTGCTAAAGCCGTTTTGGAGAAGTACTTTAAGCAGTCAGACGGAAATTTGAAGCCCTGGCTTTTCCCGCAGCTGGTCAATATTGCCAGAGAGTGGATTACAGAATGTGTGACTATTAAAGATAATGCCTTTATCCAGCTCTTACTGCTGACTGAAAACCGCCATTATGCAGCTGAGAGAATTTATAATGCCATCGTCTGGGATAGCCGGGAAAAAGCCATTCTGAAACCTATACTGCGGGCTTATGATTATACCGGCTCCACCAGATATGTGGATTTTGATACCACTCGCCCCGTTTATAGTTCAAGTCCTTACAAGTGCCATGTCAATTATGTAGTGGCAGATACTACTTCATGGGAGCAAAAAATGGCCCAGGCACTTGAAGAGATGGAAGAAGTAGTTTGTTATGTTAAAAACCAGGGATTGGAGTTTACCATTCCCTATGTTATTGAAGGTGAAGAGAAAAAATACTACCCGGATTTCATAGTCAAGCTGAAGAATAATCATGGGGAGTTTTTAAATCTGATTGTAGAAGTCACAGGTGAGAAAAAAAAGGAAAAGATGGCTAAAGTTGCTGCTGCCAGAAATCTCTGGATACCTGCTGTTAATAATCATGGTGGTTTCGGCAAATGGGCTTTCATAGAAATCTCTGATCCCTGGGACGCCCAGAGTACTATCCGGGCATATTTACAAAACAAGGAGTCACATGAACAATTCGTTTGAGTATGATGAGATTGGCAACTGGTCCGAGATCAAACTTGAAATTGTCAGGAAGTATGCAACCGCATATACTACAATCTTGAGCAAAAAACCCTATATCAAAAAGCATATGTACATCGATGGCTTTGCGGGATCCGGAACCCATATCTCTGAAGCAACTGGCGAGTTCGTCAAAGGGAGTCCCCTGAATGCCTTAAACGTGAACCCACCGTTCAGCGAGTTGCACTTAATCGACCTGGATGGAGGCAAAGCTGCTGAATTGCGTAGGCAAAGTAGTATATACAAAAATGTTGCAGTCTATGAAGGTGATGCTAATGATATCCTACTCAATACGATATTTCCCAAGTGTGAATACAAGGATTTTGCCAGGGCATTATGTCTTCTAGACCCCTATTCATTGAAAGTAGATTGGAATGTCCTTCAGACTGCCGGGCAAATGGGGTCAATTGAAATATTCTATAATTTTATGATTATGGATGCCAATATGAATGTCCTCTGGAAGGATCCGAATAAAGTTGCGCTGGCCCAAGCTGAGCGTATGGATAAAGTATGGGGAGACCGTTCCTGGAGAACTGAAACATATGTCGAACAGTCTGCCTTATTTGGCGACTCAGGATATTCCAAGAAAGGGAATACACCTGTCGCGGAAAGCTTCCGCAAACGTTTGGAGACCGCAGCCGGATTCAAATTTGCGCTTAAGCCAGTACCTATGAAAAATAAACAAGGAGCAACTATTTATTATCTCTACTTTGCGACTCAGGATAAAACCGGCGCGAAAATCGTAGATGAAATATTTGACAAATACCGCGCAAGGGGGACAGCATAATGGCTCTTAATTCGTCTATTGAATGGACCGGGGCTACCTGGAATCCGGTCACCGGCTGTACCAAGATTAGTCCGGGTTGCCTGCATTGCTATGCTGAGCGAATGGCTCTGCGCCTGCAAGCGATGGGACAAGCCAATTACATCAATGGATTTAAAGTAGCTACTCACCCCCGTATGCTGGAGTTGCCTCTACATTGGAAAAAACCTCAATTTGTGTTTGTTAATTCTATGGGAGACCTGTTCCATGAGGATGTTCCCGTGCAGTTTGTTCTCGAAGTGTTTGAGGTAATGCGCCGTGCCTCTCAGCATACCTTCCAGTTGCTTACTAAACGCACCGCCAGATTGGCGGATTTAAACTCCCACATTGACTGGCCTTCCAATGTCTGGATGGGTGTGACCGTAGAAAATGGAGATTACAAATATCGAGTTGATGATCTGCGTTCTACGGCAGCCAGGGTCAAATTTTTATCACTGGAACCGCTTATAGGCCCGATTTATAGCCTTAACTTGTCCAATATCGATTGGGCTATTGTTGGGGGAGAATCCGGGCCTGGAGCCAGACCCATAGAAAAATCTTGGGTGAACGATCTGAGGGAACAATGCCAGAAGGCCAGAGTACCCTTCTTTTTCAAACAGTGGGGTGGGCCCAATCGGAGAAAAACCGGTCGATTACTGGATGGCAGGACCTGGGACGAGATACCCCGCAACGCTATCGCATCGCCATAATATGTTTACTTTAAATTGAACTTGCCCCGGACTTGATCCGGGGGTGAGGGGTAGTTAATGAGCACCGAAA
>DATIKD010000004.1:0-3840 GCA_035477965.1 Dehalococcoidales bacterium
AACTCCGCCTGCCGGCTGGAGGCCAGGTAGAGAGCTATCTGGCCGTATCCCAGGTTGCGTAGTCTGACTAGATGACTGGCCGGAAATTTGGTCTGCAGTTCCTGGATCCAGTCCAGGCCGCAAATGCCCAGATCATAATTACCCATCGCCACCTGAATCGGGATATCTTTTTCATGTAATATTTTTCCACTCAACTCAGGATAGGCGGCAGAGGTCAGATGGTACAACCTGGCGCTTTCAGTGTAATCACTCAATTGCCAGCCGGCTGCCGCCGCCAGCCGGGCAGTCTCATTTAATAGTTTACCTTTGGGTAAAGCGATTCGAACGGACACTTTTTACCTCAATTATTTCTAAAATCCGGCTTTGCGGGGATCATCCGCCAGCCAGTTTAGCCAGAACTTCCGCCGGACTGTACAAATCATAGCTCCGGCCGCCGCCCATTTCGGAGAGGACAAAACGGAGAGGCTGACCTCCCACTTCCACCTTCCACTGGATGTCTCCCGGCCCTTTGCCACCCAGGTGCAATTTGACGATGTAACCCGACCTCCTCAGCGATTCAGCCAGGGCAAACCCGGCTTGTGTAGCGGTTGGGTCCATTTTCAACAATACTTTTTTTAGCGGCCGGGCTTCCAGGACTTCAGTTTTGACAAGCTGCATCAAACGGTCCAAATACAATCCCAGACCGGAAGCCTGAGTATTCGGACCGCCCATGGCCGGAATCAAAGCGTCATAGCGTCCGCCGCCTCCCACCTTTTCATCCTCAGCAAAAAGCTGGAACATCACACCAGTGTAGTATTCAAAACCTCGGACAGAAGCAATGTCAATCCGGTAGGCCAGGCCCAATGATTTCAGAGCGTCCGCAATAAAGACAAAGTCATCAATCTGCGGCTTCAAATCGGACATATTCAAAACAGCCGCCAAATTCTTCACAAATCCGGATGATTGACCCTGTATCTCCAGCAGCGGCACTAATTCCGGCCTTTCCGTCTTGATTTGAGACAGGACGGAGGAATCACCATCCAGCAGTCGATTGAATATCTGGACTTGATCCTCGGCGCTCAACCCCAGTTTTTTTAAAATACCGCGGGTCAACCCGGCGTGGGACAACCTGATTTCAACCTGCGGCAGTCCGATTTTTTTTAAAACCTCCACCGCCATAGCCATCAGCTCAACATCGGCCAGCGGCGAGCCTATCCCTATCATTTCAGCCCCAAGCTGCCAGCGCTCCCGGTTCTTTTTGCCGGTCTCATCAAAGATAAAGGTGTTCACGATATAAAATAGCTTGGCTAGTTCTTTTTCAGGCATGCTCTCAATATACATCCGCGCCACGGGAATGGTGGCATCCGGCCGCAGTACCACCCTTTCCCCGCTCCAGCCGTCCCAATCCAGGAACGAATAAACCTTGCCTAACATCCCGGGAGTCAGAGTGCCCGCGGCGGTAAATAAATGCAGGTTTTCCAAAGTGGGCGTGCGCACCTCTTCGTATCCCCAGTGGATACAGGCCTCCCGAAAACATTCGCTGATAAGCCGGAATTTTTGCATATCGGACGGAAACAGGTCGCGCATGCCTTTCGATTTTTGTACTTTCATTAAATCACCTTCACCCTGAGACTGGATAAATTTTACCCTATTTGGTTCATTTGTCACAATGGGAATATGCGACAGTGCTTCAACACCGGCGGAAAAACGATTTAACCGGTCATCCTTAAAATGTGGGTCCCGCCGCAATCATATTGCACTAACTGTCTTTAGCCGCTTCTCTCTGCCGCACTACTTCAAACAGCGCCACTCCGGCCGCTACCGAAGCATTTAGAGATGATACCCGGCCTCTCATGGGGATGAAGGCCAGAAAATCACAGGCCTTTTTTACCAGTGCTGAAAGGCCCTGGCCTTCCCCTCCAATCACGATCGCAGTTGCCGGTTTGTAGTCAATCCGCGAGTAGTTGGTATCCCCAGCCTGATCCACCCCGATGATCCAGATATTTTTTCCTTTCAGGTACTCGATGGTGCGGGTAAGATTGGTCACTTTAGCCACCGGCACATATTCCAGCGCTCCGGCAGACGCCTTTTCCACTGCGGCGGTCAAACCAACTTCTCTTTTTTCGCGGATTATCAGGCCGTGCACCCCGCTGGCATCGGCTGTGCGCAGGATAGCCCCCAGGTTATGCGGGTCTTCCATGCCATCCAGGATAATGAACAGGGGAGTTTCACCCTTTGAGCCCGGAATTTCAAGCAATTCATCCAGACTAACAAAGGCTTTAGCTGCCGCCAGGGCAATTACTCCCTGATGGCTGACTGATTGCGCCAGTCGGTCAATCGCCGCCTTTTCTACATACTCCACCGGTATGCCGCGAGTGCCGGCCAGGTGCAGGATTTCGGCAATCACACCATGCCTTTCAACACTTTTGGAAAGCATGATTTTGCGTATTGGCCTTTCCGCCCGCAGAGCCTCCAGCACCGGATTGCGGCCTTCGATGGTATTTTCCATATTTCTTTCTCCTGCTTTCCTGTTTTCTGTCATTCAGGTCAACTCCATTTGCTTTGATCAGTCTCTGGCTAAAATAGCCTGCCGGCTCACCGCCGATTTGACGCCCATTGACGTCCGCTCTATAATTTAGAATAGCTGCCGGTATTTTACGGGTCGATTTTTCGTGTGAAGTATGTCAAAATTTTTGACTTCTCTCCCATGCATTATTATAATCATCTTACCTATTATAACCCATGCCATGGAAGGTAGACTATGTTAGTTGTCAATTGGTTAATGGTTACCATACTTTCTGTTCTGACGGCAGCGGTCTTAGCCGTGGTCATCTGGCTGATTGTCCGCACCTACCGGCAGAAGACCACTACCGGTAAAGAAGACCTGAAAGGGCGCACCGCAATCGTCCGGACCGCTCTAACCCCCAGGGGTGTGGTATTTGTGGAAGGTGAATTATGGAATGCAATATCCACCTCCGGGAAAATTGAAGTCGGCGAAGAAGTAATTGTTTCCGAATTGATAGGATTGACTCTTATAGTAAATATTAAAGGGAAGGAGTAAAGTATGGATTACATTGGCTGGATTATCCTCGGTGTTGTGGTCCTGGTTATACTCAGTGCATCCATTAAAATCGTCAATGAGTATGAGCGGGGCGTCATCTTCCGGTTGGGTAGGTTGACCGGTGCCAAGGGCCCGGGCATCTTCTTCATCATACCCATCGTTGATCGCATGGTCAGAGTTGACTTGCGCGTGGTCACTATGGACGTTCCTCCCCAGGATGTTATCACTAAAGATAACGTCACAGTAAAAGTTAACGCAGTAGTTTACTTCCGGGTAGTGGATCCCCAGAGTTCAGTCGTTAAGGTCCTGGACCACATCCGGGCTACCTCCCAGATTTCACAGACCACTTTGAGAAACGTACTGGGTCAATCCGAACTGGATGAACTGCTGGCCTCCCGCGATAAGCTCAATCAGGTCCTGCAAAAAATCATCGATGAACAGACCGGCCCCTGGGGCGTCAAAGTCAGCACGGTTGAAATCAAAGACGTTGAATTGCCTGAGAACATGCGCCGCTCCATGGCTTCCCAGGCTGAAGCCGAACGGGAAAGACGCGCCAAAATCATCCATGCCGACGGTGAATTCCAGGCCTCTGAAAGACTGGCCCAGGCCGGTGTCATAATGTCCCACGAACCCACCACTCTGCAACTTCGCTATCTGCAAACTCTCACCGAAATTGCCAACGAGAAAACCAATACCATTATCTTCCCTGTACCTATCGATATCTTTAAAGTTTTCACCAACTTCATGACCGGCAACGTCAATCCTGCCCCACAACCCGTAGCCAAGGTCGAGGTACCCGC
>DATIKD010000005.1:0-2252 GCA_035477965.1 Dehalococcoidales bacterium
TAAAAGACTCAAGTTTGGCCAGAACCGTGGCACTGCCGGGGGGTAAGATACGGTTCAGTTTGACCAGTGGAGTATTGCCGATTGTTTCGGTGATGTCATTGGCGATACCGCGAGTCAGTTTTGGGATTTCAATGGTCTTAAAACGAAGCTTATCAATATGGCTGCCGGCACTCATTATATTTCTCCTGTACCTGGATTTTCTTTCAGGCTTAATTTTTAAGAATTACTGAACCGGGTCTGCAAAAGCCTTTCTCCGCTTACCCGGGTGAAAGCGGTCGTCCATGCCTGGTGCTTCATTGTTGACTAATTCTATCATATTAAACATAAATTATCGTTGTTTACACAATATCACATGGCTAGACAACTTGTCAATAGTTGACTAATATTATCATAATAGTCTAATATAATAACATGGGTTTTCCAGAACTGCTCCGCCGTACTTTCAGTCAAAAAAACTAAACTGTCGAAAAAAGTTACCCCGAATCGATTATTTCAGATTATTAAAATGAAAACAAATCGTTATGCTCGTCAAATGGTTTTTCCGGAAATTGGAGAGGCCGGCCAGGCCAGGTTAAAGCGGAGCACGGCCATAATCATTGGCTGCGGGGCTCTGGGGACTATTTCGGCTTCTTTGCTGACGCGGGCCGGTGTGGGCAAAATCCGGATAATCGACCGTGATTTTATTGAATTTCACAATTTGCAGAGACAGGTACTGTTTGACGAAGAAGATATCCGCCTCAATTTGCCCAAAGCCATAGCTGCAGAAAAACACCTGAAAAAGGTCAATTCCGAAATAGAGATCGAGGGAATAGCGGCGGATGTCAATCCTGCCAATATTGAAAAACTGGTGGCCGGCGCGGATGTAATTCTGGATGGTCTGGATAATTTTGAAACCCGGTTTTTGATTAATGACGTGGCTTTAAAACTGAATATCCCCTGGATTTACGGGGGAGCCCTTGCTTCTCAGGGGATGAGCTTGACGATAATTCCGCACCGCACTGCCTGCTATCGCTGTATAGTACCGGGCACAACTTCCGGCGGCCTGGCTTTTACTTGCGATACAGCGGGAGTCATCAGCCCGGCGCCCGGGATTGTAGCTAATGTGCAAACTGCAGAGGCTCTAAAAATTTTGGTTGGGTCTGATCAAATCAACCGTAATCTACTGGTCTTTGATGTTTGGGAAAATAATTATAGCCTGCTCCAGGTAAAAGCTAATCCGGATTGTCCGGCCTGCCTGGGGCTTTATGAATTTCTGGATGGCAAGTTTGGCACGCGCACTACCTCACTCTGCGGTCAAAACGCGGTGCAAGTATTGCCGGCCCATAAGACGGATATCTCTCTTTCTGAACTGGCCGGACGCCTGAAATCTGCCGGCGAGGTCACCTTTAATGATTTTTTGCTGATTTTCACCACCGATTCAAGCCAGATAATGGTTTTTCCGGATGCCCGCGCCATTATCAGGAATACTGATGATGAAGTTTATGCGAGAGGGCTTTACGCTAAATATATCGGGGCCTGAAATTTGATTTATCTGGATAATGCCGCTACGTCCTGGCCGAAGCCGGAAAGTGTCTACCTGACCATGGACCAATTTTTACGGAACAGGGGAGGTAATGCCGGGCATGGCAGTCATAGTCTGGCCTCTGCTGCTCAACAGGTGATTGATGAAACCCGTCTTCTGACAGCCAGGTTTATTGGAGCTCCGGAGGTTGACCGCCTGATTTTTACTGCCAATTGTACGGATTCTATCAATCTGGCCTTAAAAGGTCTGTTGAAACCCGGCGATGAGGTGATTACCAGCAGCCTGGAGCACAATGCGGTGATGCGGCCGCTGGAAAAGCTGAGGCAGATGGGCATAACGGTGACACAGGTGCCGGTATCGCCCCACACCGGATATACGGAGCCGGAAATACTGGAAAAAGCTATCACAGCTCGTACTCGCTTAGTGGCTATGATACATATTTCCAATGTCAGCGGAGTTGTCCAGCCGGTGGGAGAATACGGCGCAATTACCCGCAAACACCATGTGTTGTTGTTGGTCGATGCGGCTCAAAGCGTGGGACATTTACGGCTGGACATAGTCAGGGACAATATTGATTTGTTAGCCTTTTCAGCCCATAAAGGCCCGCTGGGACCGACCGGAGTCGGAGTTCTCTACATCAGTCCAGGGGTTAATCCCGATACTCTGAGAGAGGGCGGCACAGGACTGTTTTCGGAGTCCGGCAGTCAGCCGGAGAAATATCCGCAAAAAT
>DATIKD010000006.1:0-5648 GCA_035477965.1 Dehalococcoidales bacterium
AGCGGGCTTCCATCACTTCCAGTCCTTTATTCATCAAGGTGGCAGAATCGATGGTGACTTTTTTACCCATTTTCCAGGAAGGGTGCTGGAGGGCCTGTTCGGGTGTTACTTTTTCCAGTTGTTCTGGTCGAAAGCGCAGGAAAGGCCCGCCTGAGGCAGTTAAAATAATCCTGATGGGCGGATCATTTTCACCATTCAAACACTGCCAGATGGCGCTGTGTTCACTATCCACCGGCAAGATCCAGCCGCCGCCTTTTTTCATCTCAGCCAGAATTATTTCACCGGCCATTACCAGCGGCTCTTTGTTGGCCAGAGCTACGCTTTTTCCGGCTCTAATGGCAGCCATTACCGGTCCCAGTCCGGCAGTGCCGGCAGTGGCGGCTACCACCAGGTCTACATCATTATGCGCGGCTATTTCTTCAGGCGGCGTCAGACGGCTACCGGGAGTATGTACTTTTGAATGCGTAGAGTGGTGATAGTGCATCCGGGGCTGAAACTCCGCAATTTGCTTTTCCAGCAGCGGAGCATTATTGCCGGCGGTTAAAGCCACCACCTTGAATTTGTCCGGATTTGAACGGATTATGTCCAATGTTTGTTGGCCGATAGAACCGGTAGAACCCAGTATAGCAATGCGTTTAGCTGGCAGAAATTTATCCATCTTATCTTTATAATACAATAAAGCTGTCCAGCTTTAACAATCCTGATATTATCGGGAAGCTATGACGAAACCCGGCTGGGTATCGATCAGGTAAGCAAGTGACTATTATAGGCCATGCCAGGCACTTGCCTCAGTCAGCAGGCGATTTTTTTAAGGACTTAAACTAGACTTCGCCCTGGTTTTAAAATAAAATATTAAGTATGAAAACGATTGTTGTTCTGGCGATGCATGGGATTCCACCCAACGATTTTCCACGGAAAGAACTGGCAGAGTTCTTCAGGTTACACTATATCGTAGAAAGTATGAGTGGGCCCATCAGTCAGGAGATTCAGTCCCAATATGCTGTTCTGCATAAAAAAATGAGGGATTGGCCTCGCAACAACCAGAATGATCCTTTTCAAGCTGCCTCGAATGAACTGGCCGCCAGTTTGAACAAACAATCCGGATATGAAGTCCTGGTAGGGTATAACGAGTTTTGTTCTCCGTCATTAGATGAGGCACTCCGGATTGCAGCCCAAAAAGAAGCTGAAAGGATCTTAGTCACTACCCCCATGATGACCAGGGGCGGTGAGCATTCCGAAAAGGACATCCCCTCAAAGATCCAAGAATTTCAGACGTCCCACCCTCAAATTGAGGTAGTGTATGCCTGGCCATTCGATCCTGAAAAAGTAGCCGGCTTTTTGAGCGCGCATATCTCGCAATTTTTATAACTACATTCTATGTCTGGTATGCGGCGGCCGCTGATATCGAGTGGCAGACAGAGGGGTTTCGGGCCAGCCGATTAACGTCTAAAGTATTGGAATTTAGCCCCCTTTTCAGGTAGGTAAGAATCCCGCCTTGTCCGCCGTATGTCACCCTTTTTATTTCGCTTAATCAGTTATTGGTCGGAGAGAGGGGATAGTTTTAATACTGATAATTGTTTTTGTGCGAGAGAGACCTCCCAGGATACTGAAGTCTGGAACCACCTGAACAATATACAGGAGGCCTCTCTCATCGGGTAATTATGGCCTGATATCATATGGGACTCTAGTTTGGGGTGATTTCCAAAATCACAGCCGGACTGGTTACACCTGACGCGGATGCAGTAACCTCGGTAGTCCCGGCTGCAATGCCTGTAGCTAATCCTGCCTCAGAGACAGTGGCCGCACCGGTATTGGAGCTTTCCCAGGTCACCTGCAATGTAATGTCTGCAGACGTTCCATCTGAATATTTACCACTGGCTGCGAATTGCAGTGTTTCACCGATTGCCAACTCAACCGGCAATGTGGGTGTTACTTCAATGGCGGATAAAGTAACCTCCGGAGCGATCACGCTTAAGGTTATTGCCTGGCTGGGTAACCAGGCTTTGGTTGCGGTAATTCTGGCAGTTCCTTCAGCCACAGCGGTGACCAGACCTAAGGAAATTGTAGCCACATTGGTATTGGAACTGGTCCATGAAGCCAGTGATGTGACATCTACTATTGCGCCGTCCGAGTAAGTGCCAATGGCGGTAAACTGCAGGGTATAACCTGGTTTCAGCTCATCCGGCGAAACTGGTGTCAACACCAGGGATCTCAAAACTGGAGGGAGGGGTGTAGGCGCCGGTTGTGGTCTACAAGCCAACAAACCCATCGTCATTGTTGTCACAAATGTCACAACTAATATATAGATGAATACAGGCGTTCGTGTCATTTTCATACCGATACCTCCTCACTTTTTCGGTAGATCATGATTAATTACTACAGTTGTACATCCCACCCACGGTATAACATTACATAACCACCTCCTTTCCCACTCAATTGACAGAAAAAATGTCTGTCTACAATATAAATGGTGCTAAGCTTTCGCTGGCGCTCAGGAGACTTTGTTTGCCTGGCGGCCAACCGATCTCCTGTTTTATTTACCAAAACGGCTCTGAAAAAAAACAGGTTTGATCAGGAAAATACTGATTAATTCTTTTAACCCCCTCTTTTTTTAGTTTAGTCCGGGACTGAAGATGTTGGCTTTCCCGTGTTTAGCCCTGGGAATAAGTTCCACGCTGGTTACGGCCTGGTTATCGAGGTCAATTCTAACTGACCAGATTTCTTCATTCAGCTTTAGTATCACCGCGGCTGTATTTGCCATCTTCCCTCGCCCAATGCCTGCATGAGTCACTTCAGCTCCCATGTCCAGTAATCCAGTCACGAAGGCATCGGTTTTTGTTATCTCAACCAGCTTTTCTCTGGAGAATTCTGCTTCGGGTGACCGAACGTGTCCTTGCAACTGTGTTACCATGGAAACATCCATCACTTCACCCTCACCCAGATTAATCCGGGCAACCCATACCAGGTTGTTCACTCTTAATACCGTTCCCACTAAAATACCTTCGCTCCAGACCACTGGTTGTCCGTCTATTATTTCCAACCTCAGTACAGGAGGCAGCGGAAACATTTCGTTCGGGCTGATTTTACCTCCGTTATCAAGGATTCTCTGGATGTTTTGATCCGACCTGGCAATATTGCCACTGGTTATTTTCTCTTCTTCTGTCAGGGGCGGAAGCGATATTACAAATACCCGCACTACACTGCCTTTCGCCAAATCCACCAGGGCGAGATTTGCTTCACCTGAAGCACTGTGAGTTAAAACATATCCTTTATCGCCCGATACTTTGGCAGCATCAACCTGAGGCTCGCCTCTGGCCAGCGCCCTGACTTCCGGCGAATCACAGACTATGTTGCTTGCCAGAGCTTCCGGTGAAGGTCCGATCAGCCCGGCTATGAGCCATGCGACGCTAATAAATACAATCAGAGTCAGGACACAGGCCATGGCAGGTTTCCAGATAGGCCCTCCTGAGACAGATGCTTTTATCCGGGACAAGACTCTGCCGGGTATTCCAGGCCTGGTCTTACTCAGTTGATCGAGGCGCTGCCGCAGCTCAAACCATATCCAGGGTGGAGCAGTCTTTTTAGTTACCGTTTCTGCAGTTTGATTTATCATACCTCTCGTAGCCGTTAAAGCCTCCAGTTCTTTCTGGCAAGTTGAGCAGGCGGTCAAATGGATCTCTACGGCCTGTTTTTCACTGGCTGCAAGTTCGTTATCCAGGTAGGATAACAGTCTGTTTAATATGTTCTTGCAATTCATTTTTCTTTCACCAGCCTCTGCCGCATCATTTTCATGGCAGTATTCAGACGGGACTTCACGGTCCCTAAGGGTATGTTCAGAATTTTGGCGATCTCCTCATTGGGCAACCCCTCGAAATATCTCAAGGTAACCGCTGAACGATGTTTATCATCCAGGCACCCCACCGCCAGATACACCATTTCTTCTACCTCCTGTTTCGAGTTCGAAAACTCAACCCTGGGTTGGAATCCATTTTCCATCATCCTGTCAAGAGAATATCCCAGAGACCGAGACTTCTTTTTACGGTGAAAATCCAAACACTGGTTAATGGTTACGCGGTACAGCCAGCGCTTTAAAGCATTTTCATCACCCTTGAACTTATCTCTTGCCTTATATACTCTGATAAAGGTCATTTGCAGGATATCCTCCGCTTCATGCACATTACCTGTCATGGACAAGGCCGTCCTGAAAACCATGTCTTTATACCGGCTATACAGTGTTTCAAAGCCAGATACAATCCCTGTCTGCCATAGTTCGACCAAGCTCACCCGGGTGCCCCCTCTACTTTTTTACCCGTTTATATATATAACGAAAACAAGAGTGAAAAAGTTCACCTTGCTTACATTATAAAATCCAGTTCAGCTCAGTTATTCATTGGATTTGGCCCGGTTTTCGAGTGGCCGCGTCAGATTCATTAGTTTTGTTTTTAGTCGTAATGCATAACGGACTCTATGTGTCGATGTTATTGAGGCAGGGATACCATATCCCGTAACAACAATTTGCCTTAATCTCTGAACTTGCAAAGATTTCTGGAAAGGGGCTAAAATAGGTAAAGACGTAAAGGGAAATACTATGGTGGATCACCCATGTCTGGTTCTTAACCAGAGTTACGAGCCTTTGAACGTCTGCCTTGCCAGGCGGGCACTTACCATGATTTTTAGCGGCAAGGCAGAAATGCTGGAAAATGGCTGTGGATTCATCCGTACTGCCCGGGCGGTTTACGAAATACCTTCGGTGATACGCCTCTCCTACCTTGTAAGACGGCCTCATCCTCAACCCAAATTGACCCGTGTAGAAATATTTAACCGCGATCTCTATACCTGTCAGTATTGCGGTAAGCAGAGCCATTCATTAACGCTTGACCATGTCATTCCACGTCACAAGGGCGGACCCCATACCTGGGAAAACCTGGTCAGCGCTTGCTCAAACTGCAATCGCCATAAAGCCGGGCGCACACCGGATGAGGCGCACATGAGACTGATGAAGAAACCGGTGAGGCCGCCTGGCAATATCTTTCTGAATATCCCTCACCACTACGTTAAAACCCACGAACACTGGCAGAAGTACCTCCCCATTTCGGCAAGATGAATCAAGGAATATTTCAGAACTTGCGGCACCTTTTGTGCAGTTTTCTGGGACGAAATTTTTCAGATGAACTCATGATACGGCTGATATAATTATATATTCCGCAGTTTCAGGCGGCCGGGATTAAAGTGTTGAGGGTTTCTGCCGGTAATTCTTTTCAGGGTGAATCAGCCCCGGGTCCGTCCGTCTTTTTCCCTTTTTGGGTGTTTGTTTCGTCCTGCAGAGTTTCGGCTATTACTGGGTCGGCCTTTTCTTCACCGTTGGCTCCGTTGACGGTTTCCGCGGGCTGAGTGGTCTCTTTTACTTTAATCTGGCTGAGCGGGAATTCGGCATTGGCCTGGGATTCAAATTCCACCACTACACTTTCCTTAAAAGGGAAAATTCCAACGATAACTCCGTTACCAGAGGGAGTTTCCACCGCCTGGCCTTTGCGCGGCATGCGGGATTTGGCTTCGCGATACTGGGTATTTTCATATGCCAGGCAGCATTGCAGGCGGCCGCAGACCCCCGATATTTTCATGGGGTCCAGCGGCAGGTCCTGGTCTTT
>DATIKD010000007.1:0-1500 GCA_035477965.1 Dehalococcoidales bacterium
GCAGGATTATCAGGCTCTTCTAATCGTGGATTCCACAGGTGAAGGTGTCCCCCATAGTGGAATACAGTCTTACCGTGATGGGGTTCAATACCGCCGGTAATTCCCAAAACCACCGCATCCCAGTTCCAGGTAACATCAAGCCGGTCAAGAAGAGCTCCCCACTCAATGGGCATAATGGTTACATCAATGCCTATTTCGGCAAGGTCTTCCTTGATGAGTCCCATTGCTTGGATGCGAAGTTCGTTTCCAGCATTGGTCATAATATGAAAGCTCACTTTATTGCCATACTTATCTTCAATCCAGCCGTCACCATCTCGGTCATACATCCCGATTTCTTTTAACATAGCTCTTGCCTTTGAGGGATTAAATTCAAACTTTCTTACATCAGGATTATGGAAAAATGGGTCGGCAGGGCTTATGGGACTATTCATTACATATGCCTGCCCGTCATGAATTACTTCAATCATCCCCTCGCGGTCAACGGCGTATAGGATTGCCTGACGAAATGTCCGGGACCTGAACCAGCGCTGTTTATGAAGCTGGAGGAATGGTTTTCCTGTTTCAGGGTGAAGCCGGTGATTTTGGTTAAATGCCATAAACTCCCGGGAAAAGGTAGGTCCTAAGAAATGAATGGTAAAGTTGCCCCTTTTTTGCTCTCCGTAAAGGAGCGGAAGGTCAATGCCACGCAAGCCATAAACGTCAGTTTCCCTGGCGCGAAACCTCATAAGAGCAGCCTCTATGTGGGGAACAATCGTAGTGATGAGTTCATCTAAATAGGGGAGCCTCTCTCCCTCTGCGTCCAATCTCCAGTAGTGTGGATTTCTCCTGATGAGTATCTTCTCGCCTGGAATATATCTATAAAGCATAAAGGGCCCGGTTCCCACGAGTTCTTCCGGGGAAGTGCCAAGTCCCCAAACGAGGGGGAATTCTCCCCTTTTCCAGATTTCATAAAGTCTGTGCTTGGGCATAATTTCTATCCCCACAGCCGCTAAGAGAGGAGCAAAGGGTTCCTCTGAAGTAAACTGAACAGTAAAGTCATCTATCTTCACCGGGCGAATGGGCACTCCTTCAATAGTAAGCCCGGGTCTTGCGGCAGCAGGAATCGACGGGTCATGAATAAGGTCAAAAGTAAAGATGACGTCATCAGCACTGAACTTTACTCCATCATGCCAGTAAACATCATCCCTTAAGAAAAATGTATAAGTCCGCCCATCAGGAGAAATCTCCCAGCTTTGGGCGAGGTGAGGCTCTATCTGTGCGGTTATGCCACACCTCCGGGTAAGTCCCTCAAAATTTAATCCAATAGCTTCCAGAGAGGCAGTGTCCATTGCCAGAATAGGATTGAAAGTTGCCGGATCAGCAATCATTGAGGCAACCCGCCTTCCGCCATAGACACCTACCGGGTGCTCGGGCCTTTGATACCTTAGATAAAAGAAGAGTGCCACTAATCCTGCGAGCGCCAGTCCCCCAATGGCATATCTTCTTATTTTCATTTTCATT
>DATIKD010000008.1:0-17652 GCA_035477965.1 Dehalococcoidales bacterium
CTTGTTACTTTCGGAATATCGCCAGGAGGACGTCGTGAATCCGGGTTTGTCGACAGAGCACCAGGGCACATATATCTAAAACTAAAAAGGAGGTTGGGGCGACATGTTATCAGAAATCTTCCCAAAGGAAAGGCTGCAAGAATTTTACCATGACCTGACATCCGAGTTTTCACCAGGCGAACTCGAAGGTTACGAATGTTTGTTTATGCCGCATATCGGGCATGGCTACAAAGCGGCAAAACAGAAAATAATGTTTGTAGGCAAGGACCCCAATGGGCATGGCGAAGGGAATCTATTAAAATTAAACCAATGTATTCAACAACAGAGTACAGCAGACAAGCTGGGGAAAATTACTGAACGCTTTGTGGAAAGTGACTGGGCCAATCCTGGACCAGGTAAACATCAAAGCCCTTTTAGTCAATTTCTACTCACGTTTACATGGGGAATTCTCAACAATTTACAGGACCTGCCAACCTTATGGAGCTCTAAAGCACATGCTGAGCAGGTTTTTGACTCCATAGTTTGGACGAATGTGTTAAAGACTGCCCGACGTATTGGAGAAAATGATTTTGTTGTTGACCGAAAATTTGAGGAATTCCATATACGAAGATTCAAAACACTCCCAGACGAAATCAAGATTTTGAAACCCGACCTGATCATTTTTACGGTCCCATGGTCTTGGGAGAAGACATTACAAAGAATTTGGCCGGACATGGTATCCAGACCCTTATTACAAGGAAAAGATACTGCGGTGCTGTCTGGAATTTACGACAAGGCTTTAGTAGTGCGATGCCGTCATCCGCAAGGCTGGCCCAATGCAGCAAAAGCAAGCTTTTATAGAGAAATCGTCAAAAGGCTTCGGCGGACGTAATGGTAGCTAACCATTCTCACTCCCAACTCAAAAATATGTAGAATAATTGCTAAAGAACAAGCTGTGCTATTGAATCGTGAAAACCGATTTAGAAAATAAATCAGGATAGAGTTAATGTCAATCAAAATGCTTTCCAAGTCCCGCTATCTTAATGGCCTCCAGTGCCCCAGGCTATTGTGGATCGCCACCAATGAGCCGGAGCGAATACCGGAACCGGATGCCGCCACACAACACATCTTTGACCAGGGACACCTGGTTGGAGAACTGTCCAAAAAGCTCTTTCCCGGCGGAATCGATCTGCCGCAGGATGACTTTACGGAGAACATCCGGCTGACCAGGGAATTGTTAAGCCGCAGAAAGCCGCTCTTTGAAGCCGGGATAATGGCCGGACGGACCTATTCCCGGCTGGATATCCTCAAACCGGTCACAAACAAACAGTGGGATATCATCGAAGTTAAGAGCGCCACCTCAGTCAAAGATGTAAATATCGAAGATGTTTCCTTCCAGAAAGTGGTTTGTGAAGATAGCGGTTTAAGAATAAGGAAGTGCCACCTCGCCTGCATAAATAACCAGTACGTCAAAAATGGTGAAATCCGGCCGGAAGAGCTTTTCACTATACAGGACGTCTCCTCGAAAGTCGAAGCCGCCATTGATGGCATCCGCGACAGGATTGATCGGATGTTAAATATCATAGATAGTCCGGATTGTCCCGATGCAGACATTGGTCCCCACTGCAGCAACCCTTATGATTGCCCTCTTACCGAATGTAGGGAAGGGCTTCCTGAGCATAACGTGTTCACGCTGTATTACGGGGGTAAGAAGTCGCACGAGCTATATGGCAGAGGGATAAAGAGAATTATCGATATTCCGGCAGGTTTTAATTTGAACGACAAGCAGCGTATCCAGTATGACTGCGTGGTCAGCGGCCAACCGTATATGGATGCGCAACAGATCAAGGATTTCATTGCGTCACTCAGCTATCCGCTCCATTTCCTTGATTTCGAGACTATAAATCCCGCAGTGCCCCTGTTCGATGGCACCCGGCCCTACCAAAATATACCATTCCAGTTTTCTCTCCATGTTCAGCCCGCGCCGGGCGCCGAAACACAGCATTTCTGGTACCTGGCTGAAGGGCCTCAAGACCCCCGGCCGGAACTGATGGTGAAATTGCTCTCTGCTGTAGGGAAGAATGGCAGTGTCATAGCCTACCACAAGTCCTTCGAAGAAGGTTGCTTGCGGGATCTGGCAGAAGCTTTCCCCGAGGATGCCAACCGGATAGATAGTATAATTTCCCGAATGGAAGACCTGATCGTGCCTTTTCGCTCTTTCGCATATTATCACCCTTTGCAGAAAGGCAGTGCTTCATTGAAAAATGTGCTCCCTGCCGTCACGGGAAAGGGATACGAAGGGCTGGCAATAGCTGAGGGTGGTGAAGCCAGCCTGAGATACCTGGACATCACCTATGGTGAACTATCCGAGGAGGAAAAGCAAAAAACCAGGCAGGACCTGCTAACTTACTGCGGACTGGATACGGAGGGGATGGTGTGGATTTTGGAGAAGCTGAGGGATTTCCTCTCATAATAATTTGGGCCGGACACTCATTTCGCAAGATGCAACATCGAATGTCCGGCCCTCAATGAACAGGGGTAGGTTCGGTAGCTGAACCCCTCACCACGGCCATTTGCCGGGGTGAACTGATGATTGGGGTGAACGCGCACGAGTTATCGCTTCAAGTCCCAGCGCCAGGGTTCACTACCTTCTTAGTTAATCATCGTCCTCCTCTTCCTCTTCTTCCTCCTCCTCTTCTTCTTCTTCCTCTTCCTCCTCCTCCTCCTCTTCTTCTTCCTCTTCTTCCTCTTCCTCATTGGCGGCTTCGGTGATAACAAGGTTGTCAAAAGCTATCTGGCTGAATGTATTCGCCAGTGATCTGACTCCCAGGAAAATGCCACCTCCAGTTAGCCTGTCGTCAGTCAACTCGGTCAGCAGGTTCCCGTTGACAGACAACCGTAAATTGCTGCCTATACACTCAACCCGCAGTAAATTGACGGCATCCTTCCCCTGAAGGATGTGAGGTGAGAATGTTTGAGCAATCAGGGGAACAGCGGTTTCGTCATTTACCCTGGCTGCCACTTGATAATAACCCGCGGCGCTGATGCCGAATTCGTAGTAGTTGGATTGATCGTCAACCCGGCCTTTTACAATATGCCAGTTGTTGTCGGTGCCATCCACAAATTTGGTTTCCACTTCTAAAACAAAATCGGTGAGGTCCATATTGGCATGCGTTGAAGTTGTAAGTTCGCTGGCGGTGTAGTTCTTCATATGAAGCCAGCCGTCCTGATACCTGACCCACCTTTTTTCGTCGGAGAAGACACCCCAGCCACTGGTCTCATCGCTAAAATCATCAGAAAAGCGGATCGTTGCCGCTTCTTCGACGTTGGCGTTCTCTTCTTCCTCTGCTGTAGCCGCCTCCCTCTCCCCACATCCAGTTAACAATAGACTGCCCACCAGAACAAAAATTGCTGCCAGAATAAAGTATTTGCGAACCTGAAGCCCTTTTGTCATTACCACATCATCCCCGCTTAATATTCTCCAGTCCCTCTTATTATTTTATTTTATCCGGTCGTTATTTACCAATCTGGTTGAGGTTGGTGTGGTATTACCTTATTGCAGGGGATCAAGAGCCCAAGGTACACATAAAAAATATTACGAATACTGCCGCTATTTTATCGGATATAGCGGTCCTTTCAGTAACTTTTTGGTTAGACATGGAACTGAAATCCAACGGAGTTGCCAGTGAAGCAAGGGATGAAAAATTATGCCGGGGGTATTGCCTGTCAATTGTTTATTCGGGCAGAATAGTGAATCAAATTAAGCCTGTCAAAGTAGCCACGGCTAAAGATCGATGTGTTCCAAATTCAGCAGATACCTTTTCCTGTCCAGACCTGCGGCATAGCCTGTCAGGCTGCGATTGGCGCCGATAACCCGGTGGCAGGGGATCAAAATGGCAATCGGGTTATGTCCCACCGCCTGACCGACAGCGCGGGCAGACATTACAGCTATTTGGCGCCCGGCTGCTATTTTTCGGGCAATTGCTCCATAAGTCGTAACCTGCCCGTGAGGGATTTCTAAAAGGATATTCCAGACTGCTTTTTGAAAAGGCGTTCCCTGTGGGGCTAGCGGCAAATCAGGGGGAATATCAGATCCGGAAAAGTAACCCGCCAGCCATGCCCTCAACTTTACAAAAACCGGATAATCCGGCTCGAAATTCAGGGAGTCCCAGTTGTGCGGAATATATTTTTGTCCGTTGAACCATAAACCGGTCAGCGCCTCTCCCACGGCTGAGGCAAAAACTGTCCCCAGGGGAGTATCCAGTCTGCAGCTATGGGCCGGGTTGGGTTGATAAATGGCTGGCATTCAGTCCTCCTGCATTCGGTATCTTTTCGAAAGGCGGTTGGTCTTTCAAGTGTATACTAAAACCGTACGATTGTCTTTACAAGGACTCTCCTTAAAGGACTCTCCTTAAAGGAGAGTCCTTTAAGGAGAGTCCTTGCCTTGGTGCCGGACCGCGGCGGGATAGACAGCTCTCCCAATCCCTGTTCCGGAGTCATGCGGGGCTTAGTCAGGGTATATAATAGAGTTGAAAGATAGATTTAGTCAGCCGGAGGGATGTGGTTTCAATGACAACCAGTAAAAAGGAGATAACACCCGAACAACGTCAAGAATTGCTCAGGACATTGCAAGCCCGTTTTAACCGGAATTTGCATCGCCATAAAGGACTGGAATGGGCCGGAGTTAAATCCAGTCTGGAAGCTAAGGCTGAAAAACTATGGTCGCTTAACGAAATGGAACGGACCGGGGGCGAACCGGATGTGGTTTTTCAGGATGAAAAGACGGGCCAATATGTATTTTACGATTGTGCTGCCGAAAGCCCGACCGGCCGGCGCAGTATATGTTATGACCGAGAAGCGCTGGAGTCTCGCCGAGAAAACCGGCCGCAGAACAACGCGCTGGATATGGCGGCTGCCATGGGCATTGAGATATTAACCCGGGAAGAATACCACAGGCTGCAGGAATTGGGCAGTTTTGATACCAAAACTTCAAGCTGGTTAAAAACTCCTCCGGAAATAAGAAAACTGGGCGGGGCTATCTTCGGTGACCGTCGCTATAACACCGTCTTTATCTATCATAATGGGGCAGAATCCTGGTATTCCGTCAGGGGGTTACGCGGCTCGTTAAGGGTCTGAATCCGGGGCGGTCAGGTGAAGCCTGTTTTATTGGTGTTGGCGGCGGGGAACCCCGCATTTTTGGTTTACAGCTTTTCAATTCGATGATTAAGAAATTCCGGTCCGGCTGAGGTCAGCGGCCCAAACAATCTGCCTCTGAAACCGGTATCATTTTATTAACGGAGAAGCTCCTGCCGAGAATACAGGTTATCGGCAGCCAATACCTTTTATTGCCGCCGGCGAATTTGTGTTATATTTTCCGATTTCTTCATGGTAAAATAGCCTGAAAACACTGTCAGGGAACGGACGTATACCGGTAACCGGAGGAGCCGCCCTCACTGAGTTCAGGAAGAAAGGCAGTAAAGAAGATGAAACTAAACAACGGTGTTATGCTGATTAGCTACGCCAATAGTCTGGGCCGGAATTTAACAGAAATGGGCGAAATCCTGTCACGGCACTTTGAAGGTGCAGTCACAGGTTTGCACATTCTGCCCTTTTATCCTTCTTCCTCGGACCGCGGTTTTTCTCCGCTGAGATATGATGCAGTGGACCCCGAACTGGGAAGCTGGGAAGATCTGGCCGGTCTTTCCGGGAAATACAGCTTGATGTATGACTTTATGATAAATCATCTTTCCAGCCAATCTGCTTGTTTCCGTGATTTTACCTCCAGAAAAGACCAATCACCCTGGTCGGACCTGTTCATCCGCTATAAACATTTCTGGCCCGGGGGTGATCCTACACCGGCCGAGGTGGAAAAAATCTATAAAAGAAAGCCCCGGGCGCCCTATGTCACCGTTAAATTTGCTGACGGTTCGAATGAAAAAATCTGGTGTACGTTCGGTGATGATCAGATTGATTTGAATATTCGCAGTGAGGTCACCTGGAGTTTTATTCGTGAAAACCTGCAGACTCTGGCCAGGCGCGGCGCGGCCGTTATCCGCCTGGATGCTTTTGCCTATGCCGTAAAGAAAGCGGGCGGGACCTGCTTCTTTGAAGAGCCGGGGATCTGGGAGATGCTGGAGCGAGTGCGGCAAATTCTGGCACCTCTCCAGGTTGAAATTCTGCCCGAAATGCATGAACACTACACCATTCAACTCAAGCTGGCTGAAAGAGGTTTCTGGGTTTATGATTTTGCTCTGCCCATGCTCCTGTTACATTCATTGTACACCGGCGAAACAGCCAGCCTGGCGCACTGGTTGCGAATCTGTCCTCGCCGCCAGTTTACCACTCTGGATACGCATGACGGCATTGGCGTGGTGGATGTACGCGGCTTGCTGACAGATGCCCGCATTGAGCAGACCAGAGACCTGCTTTTCACCCGGGGCGCCAACGTCAAGCGGATATATAACACGGAAGCCTATAATAACCTGGATATCTACCAGATTAACTGTACTTATTATTCGGCGCTGGGCGACCGCGATGATGCTTATATCACCGCACGGGCTGTGCAGATGTTCGCTCCCGGCATACCGCAAGTCTACTACGTGGGCTTGCTGGCCGGCCAAAATGATATAGAACTGGTGGAAGCTACCAAGAACGGACGGGATATCAACCGCCATTCTTTTACCCGCGAGGAGGTGGCTCGGGAAGTCCGGCGACCGGTGGTGCAGAAGCTGCTTAAATTGCTGCGCTTCCGGAATGAATGCCCGGCTTTTGACGGCGAATTTACGGTTAGTGCGGATGGCCCGGTCTTAACCCTTAGCCGCTTTAGCGGTGGGCATTCGGCTGAACTAAGGGCAGACATGAGTGCCTGCCGCTGTTCAATCCGCTATTGCGGCCCGGACGGAAGCTGGCGGATTCTGGACCTGTAAAAGCATAATGTTGCGGGGGAGATGATAATGAATGTCAAAGAAGTCACCGAAGTTATTCTGGGCCTGAACGGGGGCCGGAAATTTGAAAAAACCTGCGACCAGTTGATAGAAGGCGATTGGGAATCGCAGGTCAATGGCATAGCAGTCACTTTTATGGCTACGGTAGATGTCATCCGGCGGGCGGCTGCGGCTGGCTGTGACCTGATAATTACCCATGAACCGACCTATTTTACCGGTTTTGACCGGTTGGAATGGCTGAAAGATGACCCGGTTTACCGGGCTAAAAAGGCTCTGATCAACCAGAACCGCCTGTCAATCTGGCGATATCATGACCATATGCACTCAGGCCTAACCGATCTGATTTATGCCGGCGTGCTGGAATCCCTGGGATGGACAGGCTACCTGGATAAAAGTTTGCCGCATCCGCACTGCTATACTATCCCGGCTACCACATTATCCGGCCTGGTAGAATTTTTCAAGCGTAAAATGAATTTGCCAGTCATCCGCGTGATTGGGGACCCGGCCATACCGTGCACCAGGGTGGGGATTCTGGTAGGCGGCGGAAGCCTGGGACTGGGGCAGGAAGAAATGCCGGCCAAACTGATGCATGAACAGCAGTTGGATGTTATGGTCTGCGGGGAAATCACCGAATGGACTTTAAGCGCCTATGTGCGGGATGCCGCCGGCCTGGGTTTTAACCGGGCTATGATAGTAGTCGGGCATGAACGGAGCGAAGGCCCCGGCATGCAGGGGTTGGCTGAAAGGCTGCGGCCGCTTTTAAAAGGAATCCCGGTTCAATACATCGAATCCGGAGAGCCGTTTCTATACCTTTAGAAAATGCGATAATTGCTGTCTAAATTATGCGCTGAATGATTGACTACTTAGTCAAAAATTTCCATTCTGGGTGTAAATAGTGTGCTGTGGGGTTGTGCCCTTCATCCAGCTTCAGGCATTTAGACTTTCCACCCCTCGTCCAGATGCTTCGGCCTCACCTTTCGAGGCCTCCAGCATGACAGTCTGTTTTCACACCGTGATAATCAAAAATCAAGGTATTTTCATGATAATCAGTCTTACCCCAGGCTCGTTACGGGTTTTTATTTTTGGACAAGGGTGAAATACTATTGAAATTTACTTTGCCTTCATATTGTCTGGAGTCCCGCTTCACCTGTCACCTTCCCGGGGGCGCAGAATCGGCTCCAGATTTTTTATTGCCAGAACAAGGGTAAAGGTGTCCCACAAGAAGGCAGTTTTAACCGGTATTGCGGTTTTCCGGACTTATTTTTCGCTTTAAAATAAAAGCCAGCAGGCAGGCCAAAAAGGCAGCCGCTGCGCCAAGACCAAAAGCCCAGTAGTAATGGCCGGTGAGATCGAATATCTTGCCAGCCACCCAGGGCCCCAGCGCGCCTCCCACATTTCCCAGAAAGAGAGTCAATCCGATCAGTGTAGCCAGTCTGCGAGTCCCCCCAATGGCACTTACCAGAAGCGGAATTTGCGGAACTTCGCCTCCATAGGCAAAACCAAAGAAGACCGCAAAAAAATAAAAAGCCCAAAGCTGGCGGATGAAAATCAGACAGAACAGCGCCAGGCAAAGCAACCCGCAAACCAGAATAATGATATTATGCATTCCCAGTTTATCCGAACCGGCCCCCATCACCAGACGGCCGGCAATACTGACCACACCGATAATGCTAACCAGTGAGGCAGCGACCAGCGGGCTAAGTCCCATGTCGGTGGCATAATTCACCAGGTGGACCATCACTATATGGGTAGAGAAAAAGAGGAGACAAAAGACCATTATCACCATCATCATGGGTAAGTTCACGATGGCCTGTTTGAGAGACAGATCGGGCACCGGGGTCGGGGGGAAAGAATGCCAGGAAGGACCTTTTCCGTTTTTAGTTTCAGCCGCAGCGGCGGGGATGGTTGGAGGAGGTTTCAGGAAAAAAGCGCCGATGATGACAATCAGGCCGGAGACTATACCCATAATAAAAAAGGCCTGCGGCCATTGCACGGCCTGAATCAGTTTTTCTGCACCGGGGACCATCAGCAGTGTGCCGATACCTACTCCGGAAGAAACTACTCCCAGTGCCAGGCCGCGATTGCGGGTGAACCAGCGGGAGGTAACAGCGGTGGTAATACCGAAAGTCCCGCTCAATCCGATCGCTTCTATCAGTGAATAACTCAGGAGAAGCTGCCAGAGAGATTGGGCCTGACTGGAAAGGATTAGACCCAGACCAATCATCAGTCCGCAAAAGACCATTAGTTTTTTAGCACCGTAGCGGTCAGCCAGCCAGCCGGTGAGGATGGAAATCCCGCCGCGCATCACCAGCGAGATTGAATAAATCAGTGAGACAGTAGCCCGGTCCCAGTTAAAATGCTCGGCCAGCGGTTTGAAAAATACGCTGAAACTGTACATGATGCCGTAAGTGACTGCCATCATCAGGGTGCAGGCAATCACAATTACCCAGGCATAATTGCGCCGGCTAATATCCGGGTTAAGGCTGGGATTAACCGCACCGGAAGACATCAGGATGAAACCACACTGTAGAAAGTTTGAAACACCTGTTATTCCTCTGGACACATGTCCTTTAAAAACCCGGTGTCTGGTTGGGAGTTGCCAGGTTTGAAAATAGCCGCTTTCATAAATTGTCCATTTATTATAGACAGAGAAACACTCACCTGCCAATTATCGCAATCGCTGATAGGGGTCCAAAAAGCTCCGGGGACAGCCCGATCGATGAGCTCAACCCGGCCCAAAAAACAGAGACCGGCTGTTGCCTGAGGATAAATTGCCTGGTGCTGAACAATTTATCGGTAGATAGAGACTCTGATGTTAAGCCGGGGATAGTGTTAGTTCCGATTGGCTTTTTTTGCCCGTTTTGTATTAAGATTTTAAGTAATTCGAGGAGATAAAAAATGGCTAAGTCCAGAGTGGCGCTGATAACTTGTGCGGATTACACCCCGGAAAAGGTTTATGCAGCCCTGCAAAAAGGGTTTGATTTGCTGGGCGGTATTGGCAGTCTGGTTAAACCCGGTGAAAAAATCGTCCTGAAACCCAATGTTTTGATTGGTACTGATCCTGCCAGATGTGTCACAACTCATCCGGCGGTTTTGAGGGCTGCAGGCCAGTTATTTCAAAGAGCCGGCGCGGAGGTGTTTTACGGAGATTCCCCGGCAGTGGGGGGCTGCGATTTGAATTTGCGGTTGGCCGGTCTAAAAAAAGTGGGTGATGAAGCTGGCTTCAAAGTGGCGGATTTCGATCACGGCCGGGAGGTCTCTCATCCGCAGGCTTTGCTGGCTAAAAAATTTACTCTGGCCCACGGTGTGCTGGAGGCAGACGGGTTAGTCACTTTGCCCAAATTAAAAGCGCATCCTTTGGCCAGGCTGACCGGCGCAGTCAAAAACCAGTTCGGTTGTGTACCTGGTTTACTGAAAGGGCAGTTTCACGCTAAAATGCCGGACCCTTATGACTTTGCCGCCATGCTGGTGGACATTAATACCTTTATCCGCCCCAGATTTTGTATCATGGATGCGGTTTTGGCAATGGAAGGCAACGGGCCGCGCAGCGGCCAGCCTCGCCAGGTGGGGGCTTTGCTTCTTTCGACCGATCCCGTCGCCCTGGACTCGGTCGCCGCCAAACTAATAAATCTGGATCCCGAACTGGTTACCACTTCAGCACCGGGCGAAAAAGCCGGTCTGGGGACTTACCATTACGAAAATATTGATATATTAGGGGATGCCGTAGAGCCTTTGATTGTCCGGGATTTTGATGTGGTGCGTAAACCCATGCCGCATGCCGTCAGCGGACGCCTTCGCACCTGGATAAAGAACAGCGGCACACCCCGGCCGATAATTGATTTAGCTAGCTGCAATGCCTGCGGCACCTGTATCAAAATGTGCCCGGTGGGGGCCAGGGCGCTGGACTGGATGCAGACCGATAACGGCCGGAAGCCCAAATATAACTACAGCCATTGCATCCGCTGTTACTGCTGTCAGGAAACCTGCCCGCAAGGGGCCATACATGTCCGAACTCCCTGGTTAGGCAGAGTAGTATTTCGCGCCTGAATCCGGACCATAACCACAGCAAGTCTGAATAATACGTCTTCAGGCTGAAAGGCTAGCCGTCTTTAAGTGTCTCTTTCAGCCAGACGGACAGCCGTTTTACTGCTTCCGGATGTTTTCTCAGGCGGTGTTCCTCGCCTTCAAAAATCTCAATTTGTTTGGGTTCTCCGGCTCTCAGGTATAATTTCTGCGAACAGGCGGACGGCACCACTCGGTCACCCTTTGAGTGCAGTAAAAGCAGAGGGCGGGGGGACAATTTTTCCACACATGCCAGCGCACTTATCCGGCGAAAATTATCTAACCAGGCTGGCAGAGAAGGGGGAAAATTTTCATCTCGAATAATGCCGATTTTGCGGAAATAAGCCACCGTGTATTGGGGATTTTCAGCCTGGCTGATGGCGCTGAAGTCCAGCGGCGAGGCACAAGCGGCCACGGCTGCAATCCGGCTATCAGCCGCCGCTGCGCAAATGGCCACGGCTGCTCCGGCGCTGAAACCCACCAGCGCCAGCCTGGATTTTGGAGTCCCTTCGGTCATCATATACTGCACGGCAGACTGAAGGTCTCTCAGCCAGCCCAGTATGTCAAAATTTCCTTCGCTTTCTCCAGCGCCGCGGAAGCGAAAAGTATAAACGGCTAATCCTTCTGAAGCCAGTGTTTGAGCCAGCAAGGGATAGCCTCCATCGGTTGGGTCAACCGCTCCGGAGGGAACACCGTGGCACAGAATTACGGCTGAAAAAGGTCCCCGGCCGTTATCCGGCAGGAACAGTTGTCCGGCGATTTTAAGATTATCTACGCGGAGATTAACTTCTTGTATCATTCTTTATTCACCTTATAGCATAAGAGGGAGATAAAAAGCAATCATGATCAGGCGACAAAGCGTAGATTTATGGCGACCCCAGCGGGATTTGAACCCGCGATCTCCACCGTGACAGGGTGGCATGTTAGACCGCTACACCATGGGGCCCGAAAGAAAGATAGAGGGATGCGTGAACAACCCAATTAAAAATTTTATCAGGGACAGAGTCTGATGTCAAATTCACCCGGTATAAAATGAGGCGCCGGAGGAGCGGTCTGCCAGGTTTCGGGATGAAGGCTTTGAGATGCTTATGTTATAATTTCTTAGATGAAAATACTGGGCATTGAGACCTCCTGTGATGAAACAGCCGCCAGTGTGGTGGAAGACGGGCGCAGCGTGCTTTCCAATATCATCGCTTCCCAGATAGAAATCCATGCCCGCTACGGCGGAGTGGTGCCGGAGGTGGCTTCCCGCCAGCATATGCTGGCTATCATCCCTGTCATCGAACAAGCCATGACGGAAGCCGGAACAGAATGGAAGGATATTGACGCCATCGCAGTCACCCGCGGGCCCGGCCTGGCCGGTTCTTTGCTGGTCGGCTTAAATACCGCCAAAGGCATGGCCCTGGCCCGCCAAAAACCGTTGATAGGTGTCAACCACCTGGAAGCCCATATCTATGCCAACTGGCTGACCGGAGCCAGAATTGATTTTCCCACCATTTGCCTGATAGTTTCCGGCGGACACAGTGACCTGGTACTGATGAAAGATCACGGCCAGTATGATCTGTTGGGGCGTACCCGCGATGATGCTGCCGGTGAGGCTTTTGACAAAGTAGCCCGCATACTGGGTCTGGGTTATCCGGGTGGGCCTTTAATTCAAAAGGCTGCTGAAAAAGGGGTGGCGGTGATCAAACTGCCGCATTCCTGGCTGGAAGGCACGCACGATTTCAGTTTTAGCGGCATTAAGACCGCAGTTTTCCGGCTGGTGGCCAGCGGTAAAATTAACCTGGCGGACGAGCCTGCAACCGGAATTCCTTCACGAGAAGATGCGGCCGCCTCTTTCCAGAAAGCAGTGGTAGAAGTTCTGGTGGATAAAACAGTTGAGCTGGCCAGAGAATTGGGCCTTCGGCAGATACTGGTGGCCGGCGGTGTAGCCGCCAATCAAATTTTACGCCAGCACCTGATTCAACGTTCTCCCATTCCGGTAATAATCCCGCCTGTAATATTGTGTACTGATAATGCGGCCATGGTGGCGGCCTGCGCTTATTTCCGTTTCCGTTCAGGCAAAATCGACAACCTGGCACTGGACGCCGCTCCGTCTTTAAAACTGGCCTAGCGGTCCGCTCACCGCATAGAGAAAACCCCGGTTTGTTGGTCTAATATCGTTTGTCTAAACCACCCACGTATAATACAATGTTAATAAGCCTCAGTGTTATTGAAAGGAATCGATGTTCGATGGAAGAAAAGAAACTACCGCCCACAGGACATAACCGGACTCCCGCCATTCATGACTGGCTGACCGGCGTGATGCGAATGGTCAAGGACGGAGAAATAAGCGTTGAAAATGCCGTCCAGCAGTTGAGCGTGCTGCCCTATGAAGACCTGGACTTCGCCAAGCTGGACCATCATCGCAGTGTGCGCACCGGATTCCCGGAAGTGGTTCTCGGGCGGGGCAAAACCGTCGAACAAATTGAAGCTGTTTCCGTTCGGATCGTCTCATATTCGCAGAAACTGCTGGTGACGCATGCTGTGCCGGAAGCCTTTGCGGCGGTCAAAGCTCGTATTGCGGATGCTCAATATAATCCTGTGGCGCGCACCATCGTGGTCAACCGCGTGAAAAACGAAATATTACGCCCGGGAGTAACCGTGGTGACCGGGGGAACGGCGGATATTCCCATTGCGGAAGAAGCGGCTGTCACGGCTGAGATAATGGGCAATCAGGTGCAGAAACTGTTTGATGTGGGCGTCGCCGGAATTCACCGTTTACTGGACAAATTACCTCTTCTGAGGGCCTCCAGAGTGCTGGTGGCTGTGGCCGGCATGGAAGGCGCTCTGCCCTCTGTACTGGGAGGCCTGGTTTCAATGCCGGTCATCGCTGTACCGGCCAGCATCGGATACGGCGCCAATTTTAGCGGCCTGGCCCCCTTGCTGACCATGTTGAACAGTTGCGCTCCGGGAGTATGTGTGGTCAACATTGATAACGGTTTCGGCGCGGGCTATATAGCGGGGTTGATTAATCTATCCAGTCAGGGCTAACAAATATGGACATCACTCAGAAGCTTAATCGATTAAACCAGATACTGACCGAAATGGGTTCAGTGCTGGTAGCCTATTCCGGCGGCGTGGACAGCACTTTGCTGGCTGTTCAAGCCCGGGCTGTGCTATCTGATAAAACTCTGGCAGTATTTGCTTTTTCCGAGGTTGAAACGGCCGAAAGCCGGGCCTGGGCGGCTTCGGTGGCGGCCAAATTGGGTCTACGCTATCAGAGCGTGGAAAGCCAGGAAATGCAGAACCCGGAATTCATCGCTAATACACCGGACCGCTGTTATTTTTGCCGGATGGACCTTTTTAAAGAATTGCGCCAGGTGGCTGCATCCGAGAATTTGAAATGGATAGCGGATGGTGCTATCCAGGATGACCTGGGAGATTACCGGCCCGGCCGGAAAGCCGGCCTGGAATGCGGTGTGCGCAGTCCTTTGCTGGAAGCCGGGTTTACCAAAGAGGAAGTCCGCTACCTTTCTAAAAAGATGGGGTTGCCCACCTGGGACAAGCCGGCCTCTCCCTGCCTGGCTTCACGCATACCTTACGGCACTCCGGTCAGCCGGGATATTTTGTTACGAGTTGCCGAAGGCGAAAAGCTATTGCGTGAAATGGGCTTGACGCAACTGCGCCTGCGCCATCACGGCGATATCGCGCGGATAGAGATAAGACCGGAAGAAATGTCCGTTTTAATGGAAGATAAAAACCGGCGCCGGATTGTGGAAAAACTAAAAACAGCCGGCTACCGATATATCACCCTGGATTTGGCCGGATACCGAACAGGCAGCCTGAACGAAGTTTTGCCTGTCAGCTCAACTCCGGCGTCCGCATCCAAAACAGAAAACTAAAAAATCATTCAGATTCTGCTTGTGAGTTAAAATTTGGCAAAGGCGCTTTATTTTGACTGTTTTTCGGGAGCCAGCGGAGACATGATTCTGGGGGCTCTGCTGGATGCCGGTTTGCCTTTAAAAACACTGACCAGCGGACTGGAAAGCCTGCCTCTGCACGGTTTTAAACTGGAAGCCCGTAAAGTGTTAAAAAACGGTATTTCTGCTACAAAATTCAGTGTAATCGAAGAAACCCATCATCACCCCGAAGCCTCCGGACATGACCTGCAGTTTCACCGCCATGCCGAAGATCATCATGCCCACCGCGGTTTAAAGGAAATTACAGATATTATCAACTCCGGCTGGCTTTCAGAGAAGGTTAAAAAACGCAGTCTTGAGGTCTTCCGCCGTCTGGCCGAAGTGGAAGCCGGAATTCACGGTGTATCAGTGGATGAAGTTCATTTTCATGAACTGGGGGCACTGGATACCATTATCGATATTGTTGGGACTATGCTGGCACTGGAAGCTCTGGGCATCCAGGAATGTTATTCATCGGCTTTGCCGGTGGGCAGCGGGACAGTCAAGACAGAACACGGCATTTTGCCTGTACCGGCTCCGGCCACTCTGCAAATACTGGCTCAGGCGGGAGCACCGCTTAAAGCCGCCCCCCCTGCAGATAAAGAACCGGGCGAGATGGTTACTCCCACCGGCGCGGTGTTAATCGCCTACCTGGCCGAGTTCAGCCGGCCGGACCTTAAAATAGAGAAATGCGGTTATGGAGCCGGACAGAAGAATTTCCCCGGCTGGCCGAATGTCTTACGCGTCTGGATTGGAGAAACCGCGGCGGCCAAAGCTGAAGATGAAATGATTTTGCTGGAAACCAACATTGATGATATGAATCCCCAGGTTTTTGGCTATCTGATGGAATTGCTCATGGCGGAAAAGGCGGCAGATGTATGGTTTACTCCCATACAGATGAAAAAGAACCGCCCGGCAGTGATGCTCAGTGTGCTGGCGTCTGCCGATCTGGAAAATAGAATGACGGAAGTAATCCTGAAAGAGACCACCACCCTGGGCATCCGGGTCCGGAAGATCGGACGCCGCATTGCCCACCGGGAAATACGCCCTTTCGAATCCAGCCTGGGTATCGTCAACATAAAAATAAAAAGCTACGGCGCAGATCTGCTGGAAATAGCGCCGGAATTTGAAGATATCCGCCGAATTGCCAGGGACAAACAACTACCGTTTATCCAGGTTCAGCGAATGGTGGCGGAAGAAGCCCGCCGGAACTTTCAAATACAAAAAACCTGACACAGCCGATGATTCCGCCCGTTTATTAATGCTTCTGATTATGAATTGTTCAATTACTGGCATGCCGGACTGATCATGTGGATGCGGCTATTCGTTATTTATGCCGGAGAGCAGGCATCCGGAGTCCCTTTTCGTCGCAACGTTGGAGCGCTGGTGACCCTTTTTACCTGTCGTATTGTAGCGTGAGCGAAGCATGTTGAGTGCGTGGAGTGGCATGAAAACAAATACGGAACAAATGCTCAGAAACCCTGATATTCAAGCGTCAAGTGACGTTATTGCAAAGGCGCTTGGGGAATCGAACAACGCCTATATAAAGTTTATCAATGAACTTACAAGCCACGATATTAATTTAGAATGGCGTTATTACAACGATGGTAAAGCGTGGCTGGCAAAGGGACTTTTCAAGTGGACAGGCGTTCGAGGTGGTCAAAATGAAACAACTGTTTTTTGGCTATCGATCTGGGACGGTTTTTTCAAGGTGACCATTTATGTTCCCGAAAAAGCCCGGGCAGATGTATTGAGTCTTCCGCTTGACAATGAGGTTAAGCTGATGATAGCGGCTTCACATCAAATGGGAAAACTTAAATTCTTTCCTATTGTTTTCGACTTGTGTTCGGATGAAATGTTTACGGCAGTATTCTTGCTTGCTGATTTCAGGAAAAGCATTAAATAGGCGGCGTAATGAATGGAAATCAGGCAATACAGTAAAGCAGATGAAACCTTACTTTTTGATTTGCTGATCGAAGAGGGGGACGACTGGATTGATTATTACGGACCGGTTGGTCGCAGTAAATACATAAAAGCACTTGAATCAAGCATCACATATATAGTTTTTGATGAAAACCTTGTGTGCGGTTATGCGCGCTGTCGGGAAGACGATGGTTTCGGTGTTTATATATATGATTTGCTCGTAAGAAAAACACATCGGGGAAAGCGAATAGGTAAAACCCTTATGGAACGGGTGCTCCAGGACTTTCCAAATCAACCGATTTATGTGATGAGCGATGTTGACCCGTATTACGAAAAACTTGGGTATCGTAGAGAGGGATCAATATTTGAGGTAAAAGCAACCTGAGTCCCTTTTCGTCGCAATGTCGGAGCGCAACGAAGCACCTGGAGCCTTTTTCGTTGTCATCCTGGAAGCCTCGAATGGAGAGGCTGAAGGATCAGGACGAGGGGCGGCGAACCCTGGAGTCATGGCTGTTTAGGGGACCATCCCCGCCGGATTCTTCGTCCCGCTCAGGGGTAAAGGCGTTCTCGTGGCTCCAGAAAGACAATGTTGGGATAGGATTCCCCTTTTTCGTTGTCATCCTGGAAGCCTCGAATGGCGAGGCTGAAGGATCAGGACGAGGGGCGGTAATCCGTTCCCTTCCTGCTTTCGTGTCAAATTAGCCCCAGTACTTGAGTCCCCGTCCCCTCCAGCAACTGTCTTGATTAGGCCTTATATTGCCAAGGTCTAATATCTCTGACAATGGCATTCAATATTGTTAACA
>DATIKD010000009.1:0-3947 GCA_035477965.1 Dehalococcoidales bacterium
AGCCGATGTTTCGGTGGCTGCTCCCGGATTTATAAATTTTACTTTTAAAACGGATTGGTTAAATGAACAGGTAAACTCCATTCTGGAAACTGGTGACAAAGTCGGGGACATCGATATTGGTCGTGGTAAAACTATTCAAATCGAGTATGTCAGCGCCAACCCAACCGGCCCCCTGCACGTCGGCAACGGTCGAGGGGCAATTTTGGGTAGCGTCCTGGCAAAAGTGTTATCCGCCGCAGGCTATCGAGTTGAACAGGAATATTATGTCAACGATGGCGGCACCCAGGTTCAGACATTTTTCCGTTCCCTGTTCGTTCGTTATCAGCAGGCTTTGAACGTGACGGCAGCGATGCCTTCGGACGGTTACCAGGGTGCTTATGTTAAGGAATTAGCCCAGGAAATTATAGCAGCCGAGGGTGACCGATTCTTAAAAATGCCTGAGCCTGAAGCGATAAAAGCCCTGGGACAGATCGGGCTGCGTGCTATGCTGCAGCAGATCCGCCAGGACCTGGAGACGCTGGGTGTCAAATTTGATAACTGGTTCAGTGAGCAAACCTTGTATGACAGTGGTTTGTATCAAAAAGTGATGGATATCCTGCGAAAAAATGGTTATTTGACGGAAAGAGAGGGGGCAACCTGGTTTGTCTCTACCGCCCTCGGTGATGACAAAGACAATGTGATCGTCAGGGGGGACGGCACACCCACCTATTTCGCTTCTGATATTGCCTACCATTATGATAAACTGGCAGTCCGCAGTTTTAATCGTGTAATTGATATCTGGGGCGCAGACCACCAGGGCCATGTTTCGCGCATGAAAGCGGTGGTGGCGGCTCTGGGGATGGATCCAGCCAGATTGGATGTTATTTTATACCAGTTGGTCACTTTGTGCCGCGGTAATGAAATTGTGCGTTTATCCAAGCGCTCCGGAGACATGATAACCTTGAAAGAGGTGATCGAGGAAGTTGGTTCGGACGCCTGCCGGTTCTTTTTCCTGGCGCGTTCAGCGGACAGTCAAATGGAATTTGATCTGGAACTCGCCAAAAAACAATCTCAGGAAAACCCAGTCTATTACGTCCAGTATGCCCATGCCCGCATATGCAGCCTTTTGAAGCAGGCTAACGAAAAACCCATCAATTTTGCCAGTGGCAATGTAGCTCTGCTGAATTCCGAATCCGAACTGAATTTAGTCCGCAAGATGCTAAGGTTATCCGAAATCGTGGAACTGACCGGCCTGACCTCTGAACCCCATCATTTGACTTATTATGCCCAGGACCTGGCCACAGCGTTTCACGGTTTTTATAAAAACTGCCGGGTGATCACTGAAAACGAAACCCTGACCGCAGCCCGTTTGAAGCTGGTGCTAGCCTGCCGGATTGTTCTATCCAAGACGTTGCATCTGATGGGAATCACAGCACCGGAGAAAATGTAAAAAACAAAGGATGATTCAATGAAACGAGTTTTCGCAGGCGCCCGCCCTACCGGGAAACTGCATCTGGGCAACTACCTGGGCGCCATACAGAATTTTGTCAATCTGCAATCCGAATATGAATGTGTTTATTCCATTGTGGACTGGCACGCCCTGACTACTTTAACTGAAACCAGCCATTTGCAGCACAATATCCAGGATATGGCGCTGGACTGGCTGGCGGCTGGAATTAATCCTGAAAAAAGTATTATATTTGTTCAGTCACAGGTTCCGGAGGTTACCGAACTTCACCTGTTGTTAAGTATGGTGACACCTTTGAGCTGGCTGCTGAGAGTGCCTACTTTTAAAGAAAAGGTCAAACAACAGCCGGATAATGTTAATTACGGACTTGTGGGGTACCCCGTATTGCAGACGGCTGATATCATTCTATATAAGGCTGAGGTGGTGCCGGTGGGTGAAGACCAGTTGCCTCACCTCGAGCTGGCGCGTGAAATAGTCAGGCGCTTTAATAGCCTTCTGGGTCCCACTTTTCCGGAACCGGAAGCCAGATTAACCACCTTTCCCATGGTGGTAGGTCTGGATGGCAAAGAGAAAATGAGCAAGAGCCTCAACAATCATCTGGAGATTTCTGCCTCAGCCGCGGAAGTGACGGCCAAACTAAAAACCGCCGTCACAGACCCGGCCAGAGTCTATCGCAAAGACCCGGGGCATCCGGAAGTTTGCAATATCTACCGCTTCCAGCAATATTTTAATCCCACTCAATATCCGGAAATTGCTGAAAAATGTAAAACCGCCAATATTGGCTGTGTCGAATGCAAAACTATAGCGGCCCGCGAGATTAACAGGACTTTGGAACCTTTCCGAGAAAAAAGAGCGGAGCTGGCGGCTAAACCTGGCTACGTGCAGGAGGCTCTGGCGGAAGGGGCCAGACGGGCCAGAATTATTGCCAGGGAAACATTGAAAGAAGCTAAAGCCCGCGTTAATATAGTTTAGAAGAGATTCGATTATGGCGGGGTTAAATATCCTGTAAAAACCGCTGACTAGCAAAAAAAACAGCCTTCTTTGAAAGAAGGCTGTTTTTATTTAAGGCTGATTATTGTTTAGCAGAACGGGATTTATGATAACAATCACTGCAGTAAACCGGACGCCCGGCTCGCGGCTCAAAGGGTACCTGGGTTTCTTTTCCGCATTCAGTGCAAGTTACGTTGTAGCGCTGCCGGTTAGCTGAGGGAGAAGCCAGCGTATATAACGCATCTCTGTTATCTTTAGTCTGGACCGGTTTGCGGGCGGCTCTGGCAGTACGACAGGCAGGACAGCGTTTGGGGGGATGAGTATGTCCCTTGGCGCGAAAAGTATTCTGTTCTTCAACACCGAAGACGTAATTCTGTTTGCAGTCATGACAGACTAGCGTGATATCTTTTGACTCCAATTCGGATCCCCTCCTGCCAAATACGCAAGGTTAAAAATTTCAAAACAGGATTGCTCCAGCCTTGAATTTGTACCTTCGTGTCTCTAGTATACAATGAAAGCTACACTTTTTGCAAAAAAGAGACTCCCGAGTACACCTTTTTGGTCAAATTTAGTTGGGTCAGGCGGTTTTCACTCTCCCCTAAATTAGCTTTAGACTTGCTGGTGACGACGATGGAAAGCCGTAACCGTGTCAGATGGTTTTGCCATAACTCCTCTGGTTATTCAGAACCTTTTTGACACAAGAAAAATATTTGTGATAGTATTGTCTAGACTCCGGAGCTGTTTTACCTAAATCCCGAGACTTTCGGGACAGGGAAAGCAGCCGGTATCCTTAGATTAAGGATCGACGGCAACGCTGGAAACGGTGTTGTTTCCCGATTGGAAAGGAGACAGAATGGAATTGGTATGTCTTAAAAAGCGTTCCTGGTAATCAGGTAACGCTATTTTTTTCTTCAGGCTGCTTCATTTCCCTTCTTTCTATGCCGGTTCCAATTGAGCGTTGTATTTGGCTTAAAGGTTACCACTTAGGAAAATCCAAATTCTCTGAAGCTGTTCAACCTGAACCCTGAAAAGGATATGGTTAACAGCCGGTATCCTTCAAACGAAGGATCGACGGCACCGCTGGAAACGGCCTTGCTTCCCAGTTTGGAAAGGAGAAGAGGCATGAGAACATAATAAACGAATTTTAATTTTGACAATGAACCCGGCAAGCCTGGCAAAAATACCCAAAAGACAAAATATTTAAGGAGAATTAATGAAAATTAAGTATAGCCTGACTATTCTGGCGTTGTTAATTTGTACTCTGTTAGTATTGACGGCGGCCGGCTGTGCCAGCCCAACTACCGTTCCCGCTCCTGCTTCCACACCAACAGTCACCACCCCCGCTCCGAGCCCTGTTCAGACATCCCCAACAACTGCAGTAACAGCTTCGCCCACCCCATCTCCAACTCCGGTTGCTCCTGTTACTCTAAATATATCCGCCGCGGCCAGCCTTACTGATGCCTTGAAAGAGATCAATGCACTGTATATCAAAGGGAAACCTCATGTCACC
>DATIKD010000010.1:0-18441 GCA_035477965.1 Dehalococcoidales bacterium
CAATTAGTTTGCGGAAGGCCTCCCGCACATCAGGCCTGGCAAAAGGCATGGCCAGTTCCAGCGGAATAGCCAAAATACCGTTTAAGGCCGGGAAATACTGCAAGGGTTCCAGAGCTTTCACAGTTCGCGGCGTTAACACCCTGAAACCGAAATCAGAGGGGTCGATGATGTAGTCATCATACTCATCCGCCCGGATATATTCAGCTTCTTTATACTGGAAGGTGGTGGCATTGTCCCCCAGTCCGTGTCCCGGCCAGGCGTAGTTCTTATTTTCCATGAGGTCCAGAGCCGGACCGGAACCGATGCCCCCGCCCCCGAAAGAGTCCATGTAGGCATTGAAATCCCACATAAATTTGGTCCAGGCCTCGCGGCAGGCTTTGTAGTCATACATCATCCTTTTGAAGTCGTAACCGGCGTAATAAGCCGGGAAAAATCCCACCGGCAGAGACACCGGCACGCGGTCGGGTTTTTCACACATGTTGGCTGCCAGCAGACGGGCCGCCCGCTCTTTATACAGTTTTTCGGCTTTTGCATCCCTGAATTTTATACCCGGCGGCGAAACGTAATCCTGCAGCCTGCGACGGCGCTTTTCTTCCCGAGTCAAACCAGACCATTTATTTTCCATTTATTCCTTCTCCCCCCTGGTTAATACTGATTAAGTCAGACCGTGAATCCTTTTTCAGGCTTCAATAATCGGATATTGTACCTATAATACCAGATTCTTGACATTCTTCAAATTCCAGCGCTATCAGCCAGTTTTTTTATTCTATCAATTTGTAATTCAGCTTCAAAAACACTAAAGTGAAATTACATAAGACTGCTGAGACCGGATAGAACAATCACGGCATTTATACATGGTGAAACAATAAGTATTATCCGGCCCAGGTTTACGGCCATTGAACCAGAAGTTTTTCCCGGAAGGTATTATGTTTTTTAAGCGAAAATCTCTTTTTTGGCCTGCGGAATGAAGGAGACCAGTTTGGATGCGGGTTTTATTGTCCTGGCCGGCGGCAAGAGTAACCGGCTGGGGCGGGATAAAAAATATGAAGTTGTCGGCGGCCAGCCGTTGTTGGAGAGAGTCGTCTCAATCCTCTCCACTTTCGGCAGTGAAATAATCCTGGTTACAGGTGAAAAGACTACCCTGCGAGCTGACCTTAACTATTCCAGAATTAAAATCGTTACCGATCTCTATCCAAACCGCGGTTCGGCGGGGGGTATTTACAGCGGCCTTTCGGCTTCATCCGCTTTTCACAACCTGGTGGTGGCCTGCGATATGCCATTTCTAAACCTGGATTTACTCAGATATCTGCTGGATGTCAGGAGTAATTATGACCTGGTGGTTTTTCGTCACGAATCCTTTTTTGAACCTTTGCATGCAGTCTATTCCAAAAACTGTTTGCCCCATTTGGAACATATTCTTAAAAACAATCTCAGGATTATCGAGCTTTTGAAGTACGCCAGTGTACGCTTTATCCGCCTGGAGGAAATAGAAAGATTTGACCCCCGCCGGCTTAGTTTTTTTAACGTTAATTCGGCAGTTGACCTTGATACCGCCCAGCGGATTGCTTCCGGAGCCGACTGGGAATTTAAAGTCAATCTGGGATTTGAGACTAAACAGCCGAAAGTTCGACCTCGAACAGTGAATGAGCATAAGACTTCGGTTTGACCACCGGAAAATACCGGATGGTCTCTGGTCTGAATCTCCCCGTCCGAACCGTTGTTATGGTCAAAAAGGGGCCTTCGCTTTAAACTAAAGAGGAGCCGCGCCGTGCGCGGCTCCTCTTGTCATCTCATTACGAAGGGTGACCGGCTTAAACTCCGCCCGCCTTCTCCTTGACCGGGTTTATCCGGACTGAGCAGACTTTCAAGGACGGAATCTTGGCTAACGGGTCCACCACATCCAGGGTCAACCGGTTGACCGGAGCTTCCTTGAAATGGAAGGTCATAAAGGCTACACCCTCCGGTGATCTGTCTGTCACCTTGACACGGGTTACAATCTTGCCGCGGCGGGAGACCATCTCCACCAAATCACCATCCCCGGCGGACATTTTTTTCGCGTCGACCGGATTAATTTCCACATCCGCCTCGGGTTTGATTTTATCCAGGCCCACCGAATGACGGCTCATATTGCCGCCGTGCCAGTGGAAAAGCATTCTACCAGTAGACAGCACAAAAGGATATTCCTCATCCGGATTTTCATAGGGACCTTTATACTTCACAGGCTTGAATTGCCCCAGACCGCAGGTGAACTGGTCTTTATGCAGGTAAGGAGTGCCCGGATGTTCCTCGGATGTACAGGGCCACTGCAGCCCATTACCTTCCAGCCGTTCATAATTTACTCCGCCAAAAAGGTTGCCGGCCAGCAGGGAAATTTCCTCCATTATATGGGCCGGACTGGCGTATTTCATGGGATAGCCCATTCGGGTGGCAATATCTGAAATAATCATCCAGTCCTGGCGAGCCTCTCCGGGAGGCTCGATAGCCTTGCGTACCAACTGTACCCGGCGCTCGGTATTGGTGAAAGTCCCGTCTTTTTCGGCAAAACTGACCCCGGGCAAGACTACATCGGCCAATTTTACCGTTTCACTGGGTAGAATGTCCTGAACTACCAGCAGGTCCAGCGACTTGAGAGCTTCAATAACATGATTGCTATTGGGATCAGCCAGGACGGGGTCTTCACCCAGGATGTACATTCCCCTGATTTTACGTTCCGCAATAGCATTCATCATTTCAACCATGGTCAAGCCTACTTTGTCCGGCAGAGTCACTTTCCAATGTTTTTCGAACTTCTTCCTGCTTTCGCTATTAATTACGGCCTGATAGCCGGGTAAAACATTGGGGAGACCGCCCATATCGCACGAACCCTGTACGTTATTCTGGCCTCTCAGGGGACACATTCCAGCCCCTTCCCGGCCGATGTTGCCAGTCACCATAACCAGATTGGCCAGCGCCATCACGTTTTCAGTTCCAGTGGTATGCTGGGTAATGCCCATACTGTAGAGGATGAAGGCATTACCGGCTTTAGCATATAATCGGGCGGCTTCTTTGAGATCGGCTACCGGTACGCCGGTAATCTTACTGGTCACTTCCGGAGTATACTCCTTTACCGCCTCTACCATCGCTTCAAAACCTTCCGTGCGGGCGTTGATAAAAGCGGTATCCTGCCAGCCTTCGGAAAGAATTATGTTCACCAGGCCATTAACCAGAGCTACATCGGAGCCGGGTTTTTGCCGCAGCCAGAGGTGAGCGAATTCCACCATACGGATCTTGCGGGGGTCAGCCACAATCAATTTAGCCTTGCCGTTGCGCACTGCTTCCATGACCTCAATGCCGATGATGGGATGGCTTTCCGAGGTATTGGAACCGATTATAAATATACAATCGGTATGACGTATTTCGTGGATAGAGTTAGTCATTGCGCCACTGCCGAAAGTGGCAGCCAGGCCGACTACACTGGGAGCATGGCAGAGACGAGCACAGTGATCAATGTTATTGGTGCCTGCCGCCGCACGAGCCAGTTTCTGCATCAGGAAGTTTTCTTCATTGGTACATTTGGCAGAAGCCAGAAAAGCCAGGCTGTCGGGACCGGTTTCCTTCTTGATTTCATTGAACTTGTTGGCCACCAGGTCGAGAACCTCTTCCCAACTGGCATCCCTGAATTTCCCCTCGCCTTTTTCACCCACGCGGATGAGGGGTTTGGTCAGGCGTTCCCGGCTGTGGACAAAATCGAAACCGAAACGCCCTTTGGCACACAGGCGGCCTTTATTGACCACTGAATCAAGCGCTGAGGTAACTTTAACAATCTGGTTACCTTTTACATTCAATTGCAGATTGCAGCCCACTCCGCAGTAAGGGCAGACAGTCTCTACTTTTTTAAGTTCCCATTCCCGCCCTTTACCCTTGCGGGCTTTTTCAGTCAGGGCTCCGGTGGGACAGACCGCAATGCACTGCCCACAGAAAATACAAGGGCTATCCTGCAATGGCCGGTCGTAGGGAGTGGCGACTTTAGTTTTAAACCCGCGATAAGTGACATCAATTGCATTCACAAACTGCACATCAGAGCAGGCCTTCACACAGCGTTCGCAAAGAATGCATTTGTTATAATCGCGCGTAAAAAACGGGTTGGATTCATCAATCTTAAAATTATGCTTCTCACCTTTGAACCGCGAAGTGGACACACCCAGCTCATAGGCGTATTTTTCCAACCGGCACGACCCGCTCTTTTCACAGGTCATACAGTCAAAGGGATGATCGGAAAGCAGCAACTCAATCACCATTTTTCTGGCTTTGATAACTCTTTCCGAACTGGTCATAACCACCATATTATTGGCGGCCGGATAGACGCAGGAGGGCGCCAGTTTCTTGCTGCCGGCCACTTCCACCACGCACAGACGACAGTCACCCGAAGGAATCATCCAGCCCCCATAGCACAAATGGGGAATCTCTATGCCTGCTTTTCGGGCCGCTTCAATTATCGTAGTCCCTTTGGCCACAGTGACTTTTTTACCGTCGATGGTAAGCTGGATATCGCTCATTATTTTTCTCCTTTGGTGCGGACCAACGTCCTTTCCGAAGCGGGCAAGACTGCCGGGACAGGTTCACCGGAAATTACTTTAATGGCTGAAAAGCGCGGCGGGCAGGCTGTGACACAGTTCCCGCACTTAACACACTTTTCCTGGTGAATTATATGAATCAGGTTTTTAGCGCCTTCAATGGCATCGGTGGGGCACTGGCGCCGGCATGAACCACAGGCCTGACATTTGGCCGGTTCAATGAAATAGGTAATCATGGATTTACAAACTCCGGCCCGGCAGCGGTGATTTTTTATATGCTCATCATATTCATCCCGAAAATAGCGAATTGTACTCAGTATCGGATTAGGGGCAGACTGTCCCAGACCGCACAGAGCAGTGGTGCTGATTCCCTCCGCCAGTTCGGACAAAATCTCTACATCTTCCGCAACGCCCCGCCCTTCAGTAATTTTGGTTAATAACTCAAACATTCGCTTGGTGCCGATGCGGCAGGGCACACACTTACCGCAGGATTCAGCTTGAGTGAATTCAAGAAAAAAGCGGGCAGTATCTACCATGCAGGTATCCCTGTCCATCACAACCATACCGCCGGAACCCATCATGGCGCCGGCTTCATCCAGCGAGTCGAAATCCACAGGCAGATCAAGCGCCGATTCAGGCAGACAGCCGCCCGAAGGTCCGCCAATCTGAACAGCCTTAAAAGGTTTGCCTCCCAGTACGCCTCCGCCCACCGCGAAGATGATTTCTCGCAGGGTGGCGCCCATGGGTACTTCCACCAGACCGCTGTTCATGATATTGCCGGTCAAGGCAAAGACCGCAGTACCGGTGCTTTTAGGCGTGCCGATGCCGGCAAACCAGCCGGCTCCGCGGGTGATAATTACCGGAACGCAAGCAAAAGTCTTAACATTATTCAGACTGGTGGGCTTGCCCCACAGGCCTTTTTCGACTGAGCGCGGCGGAGTCTGCCGGGGCTTGCCCGGCTTACCCTCTATCGAGCGCATGAGAGCAGTCGATTCACCGCAGACAAAAGCACCGGCGCCTTCGTTGACATGTATCTGGAAACTGAAACCTTTACCCAGAATGTTCTTCCCCAGAAAACCCCTTGCTTCGGCTTCTTTGATCGCCAGCCGCAATCGTTTGACTGCCAGCGGATATTCAGCCCGCACATAAACATAACCTTCGGTTGATCCGATGGCATAAGCGCTGATGACCATCCCCTCAATTACAGAATGGGGATCGCCTTCCAGCACCGAACGGTCCATAAATGCCCCGGGATCACCCTCATCTGCGTTGCAGATAACGTATTTTATGTCCCCATCCGCCTTACGGCAGCCTTCCCACTTTTGTCCGGTGGGAAAGCCCGCACCGCCCCGGCCTCTCAACCCTGATCGTCTTACTTCCTCAATCACCTGCTCGGGAGACATTTTAGCCAGGACCTGTTTCAGGCCCTGGTAGCCGCCCACCGCGATGTAATCATCAATTTTTTCAGGATCGATATGGCCGCAGTTTCGCAGGACCAGGCGCTGCTGTTTGGCATAAAACGGAATATCCCTGTAATGTGGAATAATCTCACCATTAAGCGGATTTTTATAGAGTAGGCGTTCTACCGGATGGTTGTTCTTCAATTGACTGGCAACGATTTCCGGCACATCTTCCAGTTTGACCTTGCAGTAAAATATCCCTTCCGGCTCCACAATCACGATGGGACCCTGCTCACAGCACCCGTGGCAGCCGCTGATTTTAGCCTTGATTTTGGCAGCCAACCCCTCTTGCGCTATGCCTTTAACCAGTTCTTCAAAAATTTTGACAGACCCGGAAGAGACACATCCTGTTCCTTGACAGACGATAACGGTTTGCGTTCCACCGGGTGAAGAGTTCAGCATCTGTGTACTCACCCCTTTACTCCTTCTTTTCCTTGCGGCTGACCAGTTTGGCAGCTTCACTGGGAGTCATTTTGCCGTAGGTATTTTCATTGATTACAATGGCCGGCGCCAATGCACAGGCGCCGATACAGGCCACAGTTTCCAGGGTATATTCGAAGTCAGGTGTGGTTTCTCCATCCTTGATACCCAGTTCCCGTTCCACGGCATTTAAAACCAGGGAACTACCTCTCACATGACAGGCCGTACCCCGGCAAACACGCACCACCTTTCGACCCCGCTGTTTGAGATAAAACTGGGCATAAAACGTGGCCACCGCATATATGCGGCTCATGGGAATCATAGTTTCCTGGCTCAGGTGTTTCAGGACATCCTCCGGCAAATAAGAGTATATCTTTTGAATTTCCTGCAGCATACTGATAAGTGAGGTTGCCTGTTCTCGGTAATTTCTCAAGACTGGGGCCAGGGGGACTAAATCGACACCTGAACTCATTAGATTGTTCCTCCATCTATATGAAGTGTTTATAGTAAAGAAAGCCCTCGGCGGGCTTATCTTTTAGTTAGTTTCTGGACTGACTCTTTTTTGCATTATCAATAGGGCGAATATTTTTCAGATTATCCGGGCAGAGGATTCCAGAAGTTGTTCTCTCGGCTCGTTCAGAATACACTCAAAACCGCCCCCTAACCGTTCGAAATCCGAATAACCGCCTATTTTGTCATTTATTAATGGACCTGTCAGAAAAGCCGGATCGACGCAGCCGATCGGCCCTTTAAGGTATGATGTGATTATACTAAAATGATAGCCAGGTGTCAAATTATTGGACACAAAAAACAAGGCCTGGCCTAAAAGGCCAGGCCTTGCAGGGGTGTCCCAATCAAAAGCTGGGATTATAAACGCGTTCGGTCGATGGATAATCGTTGATCGATAATACCCTGATCAACAGTAGTCGCTAAACGGAGGAACCGGCTGTCATAATAGTCCCCGCAGGCGCGGGTCAAGGGCATCCCGCAGTCCATCGCCCACCAGGTTAAAGCCGAAAACTGCCAGCATGATAGCTAATCCGGGCGCAAAAGAAAGGACCGGATTGGTCATCAGATAGCCGTAGCCGTCGCTGACCATGGCTCCCCAGGCTGCTCCGGGCGGTTTAATGCCGATACCCAAAAAACTGAGGCCCGCTTCAGCCAGAATCAATGATCCCAGTTGCAGGGTAATCAGCACGATCATGGGCGGCAGGCTGTTGGGCAGGATGTGCTGAAAAATAATACGCGAATTGTTGGAACCCAGCGCTTTTTGCGCCAGAATGTAGTCATTTTCGCGGATAGCCAGCGTCATGCCGCACATCACCCGGCAGTAGCCAGGTATGGTGGCCACACTTAGGGCTATGATCACGTTTTGAATTCCACCGCCCAGAATGGCGGCAATCATCAAGGCCAGCAATATCATCGGAAAACCCATCAGGGCATCCATAATTCGCATGATTATCAGGTTGATCACTCCACCGTAAAACCCGGCAATAATACCCAGGACTATCCCCAGCGAAGCCGCTATACCAACTGTCACGAACCCCACCAGCAGGACCGTGCGCGCTCCATAGATCAAGCGGGATAAAACATCCCGGCCCTGAATATCAGTCCCCAACCAGTATTTCATGGAAGGTTGAGCCAGTGCTTCCCGCATGTTGCCGCGATAGGGATCATGTGGCGCCAGTACCGGGGCGAAAACAGCGCAAATTGCTATAAACAGCAAAATTACCAGTCCGATCATCACCAGCTTGCGCTGTAAAAAAACCCGCCAGAAACGCTTCCATTCGTTTACCCGCGGAGGTGCTTCGGAAAAAGACCCTGAGGCTGATTGTTCTTTCATAAGTATTTCTCTTTCAACTATATCTTATTCTGGGATCCAGCCAGCCGTATGAAATATCGACCAGTAGATTGCTTATTATTACAATGAAGGATAGTACCAGAACACCCGATTGCACCACCACATAGTCCTGTTGAAAGACGGCCGTGACCAGCAGTCTGCCCACGCCCGGTATGGCGAATACTGTCTCGACCAGTACCGACCCACCAAAAATAATGCCGACGCCAATACCAAGCAGAGTAACCACCGGAATCAGACCATTTTTCAGCATATGCCCAAAAACGATATACCGCTCTCGAAGGCCTTTGGACCAGGCGGTGCGGATATAGTCCTGCTGACTGACTTCCAGCATGCTGGATCGCGTCTGGCGGGCTATCACCGCCAATCCGGTTATCATCAGGCATATCACCGGCATAATAATGCTTTTAGTACTCTCCCAAAAATCTTTAAAAGGCGAAACATAACCGGTAATGGGCAGCCAGCCCAGCTGCAAACCAAAAACATAGATCATCAACAAACCCAGCCAAAAAACCGGTATGGTAATGCCGATATAAGAAATAAGAGTGGCTACGGTATCAATCCAGGTGCCGCGCCGCATGGCTGACACCACTCCCAGTGCGATCCCCAACACATTACCCAGAATAAAAGCAATAACTCCTATGTGAATGGTTACCGGGAACCGCTCCTTTAATAAAGTACCCACATTATCCCGGTAAGTGATAGACCTCCCCAGGTCACCGCGCAGCAAATCGTTTATCCAGTTAACATACTGGATCATAACCGGTTTATCCAGTCCATATTCCTTGCGGAGCTGGTTTATCTTCTCTTCCGTCATCTGTTCCACAGCGGCATTCTGGCCGAGAAAGATTAACAGCGGATCACCAGGCAGGAGCCGGATCACAAAGAAGACAATTAATGTCACTAAAATGACTATTATTAACGCCATCAATAACCGGCGTATAATATAAGTGGTCATCTCGAACCTCTTTCAGAATTATCTGCCACAAAAGTAACTCGCAGTTCTCCGTTATCATGCGAATCAGCTTTCCACGCGGATAATAAGCCAGGGCAATGCAGACAAGGCTAAACGATACCTCAGGCCGCCTTTAGTTTCATCCCCTGGATTTCTCACAAGGTATCGTTTAGCCCCAGTTAATCAAACTTTACTTTTTTTCCAGCCAGTATCTGCCCCAATATTGAGTGAATCCGGATTCCTGTCCCAGTGTAGATTTAAAGTTCGGCTGAACCATATTGGCGCCACGGAACTGGAAAATAGGAACGAGAAAAGCTCCGTCCGAGAGAGCCTTATATAGTTTACCGGCAGCCTCTTTTTGCCCGGCCTCGGTGTCTTTGTTACGTGAATCCTGGCTCATAGAAACCATTTCAGAAGGCAGTACCCAACCGCCCATTCTGGTCAGGGGCTGGTCGCCCAGGTTCATGTGGAAGGCCTGCAGAGAATTGCCCAGCACGCCGAAGGAACTCAGTAAAAGATCATCCCATCCGGTCCCGTAAAGACTGCCGAAGAACCGGCCGGGATCGGCAATATCCACTTCACATTTAAGGCCAATATCATCCAGATACCGCTTTACCGCAGTGGCAGTATTAGCATTATCACCGGTCAAAACCAGTATTTTGATGGCAGTGCCTTTATAACCGGATTTTTCCAGCAGTTGCTTGGCTTTATCCGGATTATAAGTGCGGGCAGCATAGTTCTTATCAAAGCCCCAGGAAACTTCAGGCACAACCATTTTGGCCTCTTTGTATAAACCAAAGCCCATGGCCGTGGCTACGCCCTCTTTATCGATGGCATACTCAATTGCTTCTCGCAGATCTTTATTCTGCCATTTGGATTTGGGGTCTTTCAGGTTGGGATAAAGCATCATGACGCTGGGTTGCCCAGCTAATCTGACCAATCCCTTTTTCTCCAGTTCCACCTGGTTTTTGATTGAAACGCTAAACCACAGGTCAGCTTCTCCGGCCTGTAATTTGATGGATGCAATCACAGGATCAGGAATAAACAGGTATTGAATAGCATCCAGATAAGGCTTACCACCCCAGTAATCATCATTTCTGACCATAGTCAGGGAAACATCACGCTGAAATTCACCCTGTTTGAAAGGTCCGGTTCCGGAAACATTCAGGCGAGCCCAGTCTTTGCTTTTCTCAATATCTCCTCCGCCGGCTTTCAGGAAAGCCTGTTTGGAATACATGGGGGGAGACCACAGCCAGCCGTTTATCAACTGGTTGTTGTAGCTGCCCTTATAATAGATGACAAAGGTGTATTTATCTTTGATTTCCAGTCTGTCCCACTGGTCCAGATAGCCGATTCGTTTATTGGCCACCTGTTGTTCATAATTCCAGGCAATGGCATCCGCATCACAATCTGAGCCGTCATGGAAACGGATCCCTTTGCGCATTGTGACTGTGATAGTTTTAGCGGCATCATCCACCTTGAAGCTTTCCGCCAGATGCGGCACCAGTTCCTGTTTTTCGTTGTATTCCAGTAATTTTTCCACTGCGCAGAGCAAAACAAAAAGGTCGCCCGGCCCCTGTTCCAGAGAATAACCCATGATCTTGGGTCCGGCAGCGTTAATTACCCTCGCCGTGCCGCCGTAGACCGGACCGGTGGTCGGTTTAGTGGCAGCCGGAGTCTGGGTTGTGACAGGCGCGGCTGTAGTTGCGGGTGGCGGTGTGGTTTGAGCTGCGCAACTGCTGGAGATAAGTCCGATGATAACCAGAATTCCCAGGACAAGCCAAACACGTTTTTTCATCTGTCTCCTCCGTTTCCGGTTTTACCGGATATACTTTGTATTTCAATTATCAGCTAATTCTGTTTTCGCCGTGGGTACGAACATTTGGATGAAACCCGTTATTCCTCTGACTGCATTTTCACAGTCAAATTCAGGCGCAATAGATAATCGAGGTGAAATATCTCACTCGAACGCAACTTTATTAAGAGTCTATACCTGTAAAACCATTTTGTCAATATACTATTTCATCTGGCGAAATAAAAATATTACAACCCAAAGGCCCGCGAAAAACACCGGAGAAATTCTCCATTTTAATAGGAATGGGAAGAGTGGAAACTCAAGCCTCAGCCCGGAGCACCGCGAAGCACCGGGCGGCCCCTCTCGGCTGTCTTGCCGGAGGCCTCGACGGGTGAGGCCGAAACAACTGGTCTTCCTTTTTCTATCTTGCCGGAGGCCTCGAAGGCCGAGGCCGAAGCCAATTGCGCCGGTAAAAGCGGTGTAGATGAAAAAGCTGCAGTGACGGCATTGCCATGAAGGGTATTCAAGGTCTTCTGGTAATGGAGTGTTTTCGATTCAAAAAACATAATCGCCACTGGAAAGCCCGTTTAACGCAGTGTAGAATATAACCAGTCCGTTCAGGAAATGGGGAAGGTTGATAAACTTTCGTTCAGCCTTCAGAATAATATCACCTTACCGGATGAACGGGGGAGATGTGTCTGAATCCCGGAATAAAACCAGGGTCGTTCGCTATGATATCAGTCTGTTAACTGATCTGGATATCCATTTATTCAATGAAGGACGGCATTTCCAACTTTATGACCGGCTGGGGGCGCATATTCTGGATTTAAAAGGCGTAAAGGGGACGTATTTCGCGGTTTGGGCTCCCAACGCCTCACAAGTATCAGTAACCGGTGATTTTAATAAATGGGACAAGCAATCACACCGGCTTAAAGCCAGAGAGCAATCCGGACTCTGGGAAGGATTCATCCCGAATTTGGCGCAAGGGGCTGTTTACAAATACCATATCCAGTCCAAAAACAATAATTTTGAAGTGGATAAAGCCGACCCCCTGGCATTTTATAGCCAGGTCCCGCCGGATACAGCTTCGGTAGTCCGGAGCCTTGACTTTCAATGGTCCGACCAGGAATGGATGTCACGCCAGCCTGAATCCAATTCACTTTCCGCACCAATGTCAATTTACGAAATTCACGCCGGTTCATGGAGAAGGAAAGACGATAATCAACCTTTGAGCTATCGTGAACTGGGCCCGCAATTGGCCGATTACGTAAAAAAAATGGGCTTCACTCACGTCGAATTTTTACCCTTGATGGAGCACCCCTTCAGCGGGTCATGGGGATACCAGATTACGGACTATTTCGCCCCCACCAGTCGCTATGGAACTCCCCAGGATTTAATGTATTTGATAGATTATCTACACCGCCAGGGTATAGGTGTAATTCTGGATTGGGTTCCTTCTCATTTCCCGGATAACGAACACGGACTGGTATTTTTTGACGGCACCCGCCTGTATGAACATCCGGACCTGCGTCGGGGATTTCACCCCGACTGGCACAGCTATGTCTTTAACTACGGGAGAAAAGAAGTCCAGAGTTTTTTGATCAGCAGCGCTCTGTTCTGGCTGGACAGGTACCATGCGGACGGCTTGCGGGTAGACGCTGTAGCTTCCATGTTGTATCTGGATTACTCGCGTAAACCGGGTGAGTGGGAACCCAATCAGCACGGCGGCCGCGAAAACCTGGAAGCCATAGCATTTCTCAAGTCCCTGAACGAACAGGTCTACCGGTTTTTCCCGGGGGTGCAGACCATGGCTGAGGAATCTACTGCCTGGCCGCTGGTTTCCCGCCCAACCCACATCGGCGGGTTGGGATTCGGGTTGAAATGGGATATGGGCTGGATGCATGACACTCTTCTTTTCATGGCCCAGGACCCCGTGTTCCGCAAATATCATATAAATAAACTGACTTTCCGCCAGTGGTATGCTTTCAGAGAGAATTTTCTTCTGCCTTTATCTCATGACGAAGTGGTTTACGGAAAAAGTTCTTTACTTAACAAAATGCCCGGTAGTGCCAAACAAAAGCTGGCCAATCTGCGGCTGATGTTAAGCTATATGTTCGCGGTTCCGGGTAAAAAACTGCTGTTCATGGGCGCCGAATTAGGCCAATGGCAGGAATGGAACCATGACGGCAAACTGGATTGGCACCTTTTAGAACAGGCCGGGCACGCCGGGCTATCTTTATTTGTTTCCGATTTAAACCGGACTTACAGAAGGGAAAAGGCTTTTTACGAAGGTGTTTATGTAGAAAGCGGGTTTAAATGGATTGATTTTGCGGATGTGGAAAAAAGCACACTGAGCTTTATGCGCTGCGGGCAGGACCCGGCTGAGGTTGTTTTGGTGGTCTTGAATTTTACTCCCGTTCCTCGTTTTGACTACCGGATCGGATGCCCCAGTGGAGGTGAATGGCTGGAAATTTTGAACAGCGATGCCCTTGAATACAGTGGAGATGGCTTCGGCAACTATGGACGGGTCCAGGCTGAACCGGTCCCTTTCCATTCATTGGCTTATTCCCTGCGCCTGAGTTTGCCGCCGCTGGGGGCATTGTTTCTTAAACCCGCTCACCCGCCTGAAAAAAGCACCTGAAGAATAACCGCCTGAAATAGACACAAAAAGTCAGCAAATTCATAACCGCGCGTTAATAAAAACTGGTAACATTATTCATCTGCAGACGAAGCTTTCTGAATGTCAGAAACTCATCCTTTGGCATATTCGCCATTTTTGGTCTTTTCATGTTGAATTACGTGCAGTTCCTCATGTGAAAGGTCCAGATCCAGGAAATCCAGGGCTGTGAAACGGATTTTTTCCAGGGTCGCCGCCAGCTTTTTTAAGTCCTCTTCCGGCACTTCACCAAAAATACTGTGCAGCAAACTACTGGTCAAATTGTTGGCAGACTTAAACATGTCCGCCCCTTTATCAGTCATAGTCAACCTGACTTCACGCCGGTCGGGCACATCACGCAAACGCCTGATCAGTCCTTCTTTTTCCATACTATCAACTATCATGCTGATAGAATTAGGACTGCGGTCAAGCCAGTGAGCTACATCTTTCACCAGCACCGGGCTTTTCAAGTTTTTGATAGCCAGCAAAATAGAATGCTTGCGGGCAGTCAGTCCTACTTCGGCAAACACGTTATTTTCAATTCTTTCTAAAAGATTATGCGATTGATGAATCAGTAACCAGGATTTCATCCAGTAACTGGCGAAAGTAAATTTAGCCGGCATTTTTCACGTTCCTGTCAAGCATTAAGTATTAATTATAGGTTACAGTATAGCATAACTCCCATTATAAAAATCAACTTGAATTTGCCTGCGTGTGAAGATGCAAGTATAACTATCTGTTTTAGCCTGCTGGAAGATCATTTCTTCTCCATTAGCCTTGCGTTAAAAGAAGTCAGGCCGGAACACAGTGAAGCATCCAACTTTCCGGTTGCTGGCAGACCCAAATCAGGGTTTAACCGGATAGGTTTTTATGAAGTCACCCTTAGCCGCAACTTCAATAGTATCAGTCCTGAAATCATACGTGCCAAAGGCTTTCAGATAATCACCAGGCTCAATGCTCTCACGGTAAAAACTGAGGGTTATTCCGGCATTCCCGATATCGCCGCGAGCAGAAGGAGGTAAGGATGAAAAAGCAACTTTTATCTTTACGCCGTTCTCCTGAAGCAGGGTATATTCAAAACGCCGGGGTGCATCCGGTAGTCTTTCCAGTGACGTGTCCCCTCCGCTAATGACCTGCCCAACCACTTCCATTTTTGGCTCAGCGGTGCGGATATAACCCCCATCGATTGACAGGTCAATGGTATTGGTCTCCTTGTCCAGAATGCCGGATGCATATATGCGATCGCCGATCAGAATTTCTCCGGCATGGAATTCAAGTGTCATCCTGGCTCTGGCGGCATCACCGGCAGGAGATGGCGGATAACCCTTAAAGCTGAGGTTGATAATTGAGCCGTCTGCCTGTCTGACCTGATAGATAAAGGTGTGGGGCACATCCAGCGGACCATCCGGACGAGCAGTACTGCCACCGCTGATAACAATGCCGGAAATATACCGGGGAAGTTCGGTGTCCTTTAACAGGTCCCAGATGTCGTCGCATCTGGCCATGCGGATTTGATTCGGCAATTGATCATAATAAATGCGGGCAGTATGCTGAGTAACTACCCTGGCCAGCACCAGATCACGGCGGTCACCGTGCCCAGGATGTTCAGTCTGGAAATTAACCGTATAGACAATGGCTTTAAAAGAACTGATCTGGCTAAATTCAGAACTTGAGAATGAGAGGCTGGATGGTATGCCGTCAAATCTAAAAGTTGAAGTATTCCGGATAAATTCTAACACCTGGCGGTCGGCCAATTCCTGGTCAAAGATCGTTTCCGGAGAAGTGGTCGATTCAACTGCCGGCACGGTAATCTGAGGAGCAACCGTTTCTGCCGTCCGGCAACCGACAGTGATGACTGCCAATCCGGAAATGAAAGCCACGATAATCAGGAATATTCTTGACATGAGCGTCTCGCTTTCCCGCTTATTTTTGTCTTATTTACCTGATATAACGCTGAGACTAACCAAAAGATAGCAGGGTATCAAAGGCACTGTTCACCAGAAACTATGCTCCCAGGTTATGCCAATTGTACCTTAACCACTCTCTCAATTCCAGCCAGATCAGGCAGGACTGTGATTATTGCTCCGGGGAAACAGGATCGTAAACGTCCGGTTACGGCAGCGGACTGCCCAGCACCTATCTCGAGTAACAGACAGGCCCCCGGATTGGTTTTCCCTTCCAGCCGGTCAGCCAGACGGAAAATCTGGTCAAGACCGTTAACTCCCCCGTCCAGTGCCAGAGGCGGTTCGAAGCGGGCGGAAATCATGGCTGAAACCTCGGCGGAGGGAACATAGGGCAAATTAGCCAGGATAATATCCGCCGGCTCCGGCAAAGACTCAAGCAGGTCGCCCTGCAGAAAGGTGATATTTTTCTCCACCGAATGGGCGCGGGCGTTAAAACGGGCCACCTCCAACGCCTCCGGGGATATATCAAGCGCCAGAATTCGAATTCCGGCTTTATCGTGAACATATTTTACGGTGTTTGAGCGGAATATTTGGACCGCCAGGGTTACCGCGATGGCCCCCGAACCAGTACCTGTATCGGCAATCACTTTGACCGGGCGCTGCTTCAGGATTCTCAGGGTTTCTTCCACCAGTAATTCGGTTTCCGGACGAGGGATCAGCACGCGCTTATCCACCCAAAATTCGAGGCCAAAAAATTCGCGCCGGCCGATTATGTAGGCGGCCGGTTCACCCTGCAGACGCCTGGCTACCAACCTGAAAAAACTTTCAGTTTGAGCGGAAGATAATTCCTGATCTAAATTGGAGTGCAAGTCCGCCCGGCTGAAGTTCAAAATCTGGCGCAAGAGGATTTCGGCTTCGAACACAGGAGAATCAATTTCCGTTACTGAAGACAGTTTCACGGCTGCCTGTGCCAGGGCCTGTTTTAGATTCACGCAACTGCCTGTCCTATCATCTGTCCGCGATCGTAGGCTATCATGGCATTAATGATATCATCCAGGTTGCCGTTCATAACGCCGGGCAGGTTGTGAAAGTTCTGCCCTATGCGGTGGTCGGTGATGCGGTCCTGCGGGAAATTGTAGGTGCGTATTTTTTCGGCTCTTTCACCGGAGCCTACCTGAGAACGGCGTTCTTCAGTGATGGCTTCTTCCTGTTTGCGCCTTTCAGCATCCAGCAGGCGTGAGCGGAGTACCATCATCGCTTTTTGACGATTGCGCAACTGTGACCTTTCATCCTGACATACTACCACCAGTCCGGTGGGCAGGTGGGTGAGGCGCACTGCAGTAGCTACTTTATTAACGTTTTGCCCGCCGGCGCCGCTGGAATGAAAAATATCCACCCGCAAATCACTTTCATCGACATCAATGTCTACTTCTTCGGCTTCAGCCAGCACCGCCACAGTCGCGGTAGAGGTATGGATCCTTCCGGAAGCCTCAGTAACCGGCACGCGCTGGACCCGGTGAACACCCCGCTCATATTTCAAGCGGCTATAAACGCCTTTACCCCGCACTTCAAAAATAATTTCCTTGTAGCCGCCCTCGCCGCCTTCACTGATATTCAGCACTTCCACAGCCCAGCGCTTTTCCATAGCATAACGGGAATACATGCGGTAGAGATCAGCCGCAAACAGGGCCGCTTCATCGCCGCCGGTGCCGGCACGAATCTCCATGATGACGTTCTTTTCGTCATTGGGATCTTTGGGTATCAGGTCTTCTTTCAGTTCACTTTCCAAACGGGACTGTTTTTCCTGTAAGGTTTTAAGCTCATCTTTGACCATTCCCGCCATTTCTTCATCCATGTCATCCTGCAGCATGGACTGGGTATCGGAGATGGATTTTAAGGTGGCTTTATATTCAGTAAATCTGGCCACAACATCTTCCATGCCGGATCGTTCTTTACCTAGAGCCTGGAGCTGTTTGGGATCGGCCAGCACCATCTCAGAGGCCATCAGAAGGGTCAATTCCTCATAGCGTTTTTCTATTTTTTCCAGTTGTTCTATCATATCCAAATCACCTTTTTGATTATAAGGCAGAACAGGAATTTAGGCAAAGCAGGAGGCGGTTTTCCGGCGTCCCAAAAAGGAGAGTCCCTGCCAGCAATTTACCAGGCAAGACGTGCTCTGAAACCAGCAGATACCGTCTGCCAGCCAGACCGTGTTGACTATGCCGGAGGCCAGATCCGGCTGCCCGGGCCCAACCGGGTCCTGGGCGTGAGGGTGATATGGCAGCCTATGAGTGAACTTTCCACACAGCTTTCCTGGCCCAGGACGCAATCATTGGCAATCAACGAATTTTTTACACACGTTTTGGCTGAACATACAACATTCGGCCACAGGACTGAACTCTGCACAACAGCATCAGCCTGTATCGAGCTGCCGGCTCCCAGCACCAGCGGGCCGATCAGACTGGCACGCGGGCCAATTTCACAGTTATCACCTATCAAGAGCGGTCCTTCAAGTCGAGCGGAAGGGTCCAGCCGGCAGTTGGTACCCATCCGTATGTCTGTCCGGCTGTTAACCGCATAATTCCGGCTTTTACCCTGGATCAAATCCAGATGAGTCTGGAGATAAGTCTCCGGTTTGCCGATATCTATCCAATAAGCTTCAGAAGCAAAGGCAAAAACAGGTTGGCCGCGCTGCAGCAGATCAGGGAAAAGCTGACGTTCAAAACTGTAATTAGTATTGGCCGGGATGCTGTCTAAAACTTCGTTTTCCAGAATATAAACTCCGGCATTTATCATGTTGGTGGTAATCTGGTCGCGGGAAGGCTTTTCCAGGAAACGTT
>DATIKD010000011.1:0-2205 GCA_035477965.1 Dehalococcoidales bacterium
AAAGGGCGGCGGCCACCCTTAGCGGAGGAGAGGGCCAGCGCATCAGATTAGCCACTCAGATAGGCAGCGGGTTAATGGGTGTGTTGTATATCTGTGATGAACCCACCATCGGGCTGCATCCGGCGGATGATGCACGCTTAATCGGCACTCTGAAAAGATTGCGCGACCTGGGCAATACCATTCTGGTGGTTGAACATGATGAAGCCATGATGCGGGCGTCCGACCATATTATCAATATGGGGCCTGGAGCCGGAGAACACGGCGGATATGTGGTAGCTGCAGGTACACTGGCGGACATCCTGAATTCTGAAAATTCCATAACCGGACAATATTTGAGCGGGAAGAAAAGCATTCCACTGCCTGCCAGACGGCGCAACGGCAACGGACAGGAAATCGTTATCAAAGGGGCTACTCAGAACAATCTCAAAAACATTGATGTCCGAATTCCGCTCGGCCGGTTTGTGTGTATCACCGGTGTTTCGGGCTCGGGTAAAAGCACTTTGATTGATGATATTCTGTACAAAAAACTGTCCCAGATTTTCTATCGCTCCAAAGAAAAGCCCGGCCGCTGTCAGGCCATCCTGGGTGTAGAAAACATCGATAAAGTCATTAACATTGACCAATCTCCAATTGGCCGTACGCCGCGCAGCAACCCGGCTACCTATACCGGTCTGTTCGGCCCAATCCGGGAACTATTTGCCACCGTTCCTGAATCAAGAATGAGGGGCTACGGTCCGGGGCGTTTCTCGTTTAACGTAAAAGGAGGCCGTTGCGAAGCCTGCCGGGGCGAAGGTTTCATTGAAATTGAGATGCAATTTTTGCCGGATGTGACCGTACCCTGCGAGGTTTGCAAGGGCAAACGTTATAACCGTGAGGCGCTGGAAATAAAGTTCAAAGGCAAAAGCATCGCCGAGGTGCTGGATTTGACGGTGGAGCAAGCCCTGGCTTATTTTGAGCATATTCCTTCTGTCAAACGGAGGCTGGAAACACTGAAAGATGTTGGCCTGGGGTATATTCACCTTGGACAACCGGCCACCACGCTATCCGGCGGAGAAGCTCAAAGGGTCAAGCTGGCGGCTGAACTCTCTCGACGGTCCACCGGAAAAACTTTGTATATTCTGGATGAGCCGACAACCGGCCTGTCGTTTGATGATGTGGCCGCGCTTTTAAGAGTCCTGCAGAGACTGACGGACGCCGGCAATTCAGTAATAGTGATTGAGCATAACCTGGATGTAATGAAAAATGCCGATTTTCTGATTGACCTGGGACCTGGCGCCGGAGATAAAGGCGGCTATATCATCGCTTCAGGAACACCCGAAGAAGTGGCTCAGAATCTTGAGTCTGCCACGGGATTTTATTTGAGGCAGATTCTGGCCAAAGACCGGCCGGAGAAGTTGACTGTGGGGTAAAACATGTTATGATTGGATAAACCGGATATTGTTTTGCCAGGTGAAGAGGGACGCAGTCCCTTTTCTATTTTAAGGAAGTTGATTATCAACCATGTCTTTGACTAAGGGTCATCCTGATATCTCCGAGGTGAAAATACGACCTCCCCGGCGCCCGTATTATGGTTACGTCATTGTCCTGATAGGTTTTCTTCTGACCATGTTTGGCTGGGGCTTTTTTTATGTTTACGGCGTATTCTTTGGCCCGCTGGAAGCTGAATTTGAGTGGTCGCGAGCCCTCACTTCCGGAGCTTTTTCGATCAGCGTTCTGGTATCCGGGATAGGCGGCATTATTGCCGGCCGCCTTTCTGACAGGGTTGGCCCGAAGGCCATCATTATGGCCTGTGCAGTCATTCTCTCGCTGGGCTATATTCTGATGTCGATGGTTCAAAACGCCTGGCAGTTCTACCTGTTATACGGAATCATGATTTCTACCGGCGCAGGCGGCTTCTGGTCACCGCCAATTTCGACCGTAGCCCGCTGGTTTACGCGCCGCCGGGGCTTGATGACCGGCATTGTCAGCGGCGGAATTAGCTTTGGGACGCTGGTCCTTCCGCCGGTTGCCACGCAACTGATTGATATCTTTGATTGGCGAGTGACTTATGTCATTATCGGCGCCGCAGTTCTGATTGTTTCACTGACTGCAACCCGGTTCATCAAACGCAGTCCCCAGGAAGCGGGGATGCAGCCGGAACTTCAACGGCAACCGGAGCCCGTTGCCGGTACCCGGTCCCAGAATTTTACTTTACGGGAAGCTTTG
>DATIKD010000012.1:0-1517 GCA_035477965.1 Dehalococcoidales bacterium
GTCTCCCAGGCAGCCTGAACCACATCCGGCGGAGAAGGCAGGATAAAAGTGTTCAGCCCGCTGACTTTAGCCACAAAATACCAGCCGCTGACCAGCACCAGAATCAGGACTGCCGGGGGCATTATGTCCCTGCGCCAGTTCACTTCTTCGCCCTGCGATATTTGCCCACTTTTTCCTCGATGGTCGTGCCTTCCAGTGCCTCAGCAATCTTGATGATGGTCACTACTCTCCCGGCTCCGGCCTTAAAGCAGGCCCGGTGAGCGGCTTTAGCCGCCTCAATCATCGCATCCAGGTCATCGCCCTCCATCACTGTCTCCAGCGGCCCCACTTCATACTTCAGCCCACTGGCCTGAATGGCTTCAATGGCTTTGTCCACCACAGGATAGACGTTCTCCACCAGAGGTAATACCTGCACACCCACGTTTTTCATTTTTCTTTCGGCCATATTTTCCTCCTTGATAACTCTAAGCCCTTCCCGGCGTATGCACCGCCAGCAGGCGGCCGGCTTTAAGTCGGACAGCAGCGCTGTTAGTTAACATCAGATTACTTATTCCCCGCACCGCTCCACAGGCCAGAGCACCGTTATCGAGCGGATAGCGCAGTCCTTCCGTGTTTATTCCGGAAGCCTCTCCTCCCAATGGAAGTAGAGAAAGTGTATCTCCGGCCCGGCCGCGGATTTCTTCCCCTGGCGGTCGGATAATCCAACCGGTCTGCGTGCCGTGCCATATTTCAACCCGGCAGGGTTCCAACTCAGCATGGTTTATCAGCAGGATATTACCGATAGCCATATCCATTCGCCCACCCATGACGCCCACCAGCACGATCCTTTCTGCCCCCTGGTCTCGAGCATACAGGAGGGCCAGTTCAAGATCGGTCTCATCCTTTCCGGCCGGAAATGTTATCAGCTTGCAGCCGTTCAGGCAGTCATCTTCAGCCGCTGTCAAAGAGTCCAAATCACCGATAACCGCAGCCAGACCGACCCGGAGAGTGCGAGCATGCCGGGCACCGCGGTCCGCGCCAATTACCATGTCAAAATTCTCAGCCTGAACTCTTTTTCGCAGTTTGGCCGGCTGATATAAATTTCCGTTGACCAGAACCAGTACTTTCATCTTCATTTTCGAACCAATAAAAAAGGCTATCCTCCAGAGGAAGATAGCCTTCAATACCCGTGTGACCAGTCCCTCCGTCGGCATTACCCGAATCAGGTTATATGGGTCGATGTGGACAATCACCCCAGTGATTAACACATCCTCTCAGCCTGGTCACCCAAGCTCCCCATCACTATAAAATTGTTAAACGCTTAAACCAAACCTGACTACAGTATACCTTTTTTAGTCATAAGATGCAAAAATAGCTCTTATCACCATGCAGCGGTGCTAAACCAGTTTAAGGATTTGTTTAAAAATATGCTGGATTTCTCACATTCATGTGAGGTTATTTTGGGTGGATTAAAGAATCACAACCACTGCTGTCCAAAATATTCTTTATCGTCTGATGAAAGAAGTCCGGAACCCCTT
>DATIKD010000013.1:0-1523 GCA_035477965.1 Dehalococcoidales bacterium
ATAGTAACGGGCGTTGTAGAAGTAAAGGCCCGTTCCATCCAGTCTTTGGCCGGTGAACTTCTGGGCCGGGAGGGTGCCCGAAAATGACCGGGTGGTGCCGAAGGGATGATAGGCGATAGTGCCCGTTAAAGAGCCGCCGGAGGAAGTGGTTAAGGCAGTACCGGAAAGATGGTCATGGTGAATGTAGTTCAACTGGCTGCCCGTCCTTAGGGCGATTAGCCTGCCGCCCAGGTAGTAATAGGTGGTTGCCACACCCGTGGTCAGGTTTTTTTCATAGTATTTATTGATGTAAAGAATGGTCTGGCCGTTTTCGGTCTTCTTGACTCTATTGCCGTCTCCGTCATAGATAAAAGAGGCCCCGCCGGAAACGGCTGTCAGCCGATCCACAAAGTCAAAAGAGAAATTCTCCGTTTGGGAGGCCACTGCGTAATAACGCTGCACCAGATTGCCGGAGGGCACGTTTTTGGCGTAAAGATAGGTGCCATAATACGAGACTGGCGGAGATCGCGGTTGGAGCACGAGGTTCAACCTACTCATATTCCATTGTCAGCCTATTTCTAGCCTCAAATTGTGTTTCTCTTGTTATCTCAATTAATCGTGGCAAAAACGATTATAACTATTCCACCTATTAATGTAAACAGACCGATGAGGGCGTAAAAGATTCTAGCGCCATCACGACCGAAAACTTCAACCCAATCAACGTCTTTCCAACTTTTCATGAACCAATCCCAGTTGAAATATGAACCGATAATAAGACCGATTCCTAACGCTATAATGACAACACCCCAAAATATCACGTTCTTTTCTCTCTAAAACGAATATTAGTAGATAACTAATATGGATACTTTTTTTAAGTTTAAGATTTGAATTGGTATACTCCACCCCGTTTTTCAACATCGTTATAAAACTTGTTGCCCGCTTTATACATGTCCCATCCTAATTGAAGTCCGGCACCTAACAACCAAATCGGGCTTAGGCTTAACCCAGTTGCAATTGCAGAAATAACTCCGTCCCACGGATCCCCATAAAGACTCGTACCTGATATAATGCAGTCTGAAAATCCAAAAACCCCGTTAGTCATGGCGTAATATTTCGCCCAATCCTTGCCGACATTGGGAATTTGCTTTACCGCTTTTCCACCAGGAATAAACCCGAGAAGATCATAACCGGTTTCTCGATTAATGAGAGGTGGGTAGATATCTACGAAGTTTATAGCTTGCCCGTAGATTTGACTAGACAGCCAAGAATGGCCGGCTCTTTTATAATCGGCGTTGATGATTATGCTTCGATGATCGCCGTTCTTGGTAAAGGTACTATCCGGTGTAAACTGACCGCCAGTTAAGTTGGTGTTGCCGAACGTGATATCAATGACTCTTTCACTTGTTTCAAGTGTCCTGGTTAATACGGGGTCTATCGAACGAAAATCCAGATAGCCACGGAAAATGGAAGAACTACCAATCATCGTTAACGCCATATAGTTGCCGGTTGATACACATTGATTAATGCTAAATCCGTGGAAAGTA
>DATIKD010000014.1:0-6913 GCA_035477965.1 Dehalococcoidales bacterium
CCAAATACCTGAGTGACTTTTTACACCTGGGTCCGCTCTCTTTTTATGTGGCCTGTACCTTTTTAATAGGCGTCGGTATTGCCTCTACGGCCTATGCTACCACCAGCAATACCAATATCCAGATGAATACTTCAGATGAATTTCGCGGGCGGGTGAACGGTGTTTTTAGCATGATCGTGGCACTTTATCCCATGGCGACCCTGGGCCTGGGGGCCATGGCTGAGGTGATGGGAGCGCCCCTGGCCCTTAGCATCTGCGCCGGGATTTTGACCCTGATAATGACCGGTATCCTGGTTTTTAACCGCTCCATCCGCAGGATGGAATAGGCTGAAAGCCCAAAAAATCTTTTCGAGACAGGCTTTAAAACTGAGCAGGCAGTCCGGATCCGGACTGCCTGCTTCAAAGAACACTGAGAGACTAAATTAACCTGCGCGAGAAGGTTTTTCTTCTCCTCAACACCAGGTAGGCCCCCATTCCAGCCAGTCCCAGCCCCAGCAGAATACCGGCCGAGAGTTCAGAAACCGGGTAACCAGGATCAGTAGAAGGCGACTTAAGATATGAGTTACCGGCCGTGATAATACTGCTGCCAGTGGCGGTTGATATTTTTAAGGCCAGATAGTGGCCCTGGGGAACAGTTCCACCGGTAAAAATAGAAAAGGTGATGATTTCGCCGTTTTTAATGCCAATTTCTGGTACGGCATTGAAAGAGTTAAAAGTGATGCCGTCTGATTCACCAATCTGGGCCAGGCATTCACTGTCCCAATTTTCTGTGACCAGGTGGATAATCCACTCACCGGCTGGGAAGGTCACATCGGTTTGAGCGGCCTGGTCGCTAAGCCAGATATGCACCAGGCCAGCCGCAACGCTAAACTCAACAGAACCGGATTGAGTTCCGCTTTTCTCCATGATCAGGTTGGAGTCCAGGTTCCAGCGTTGAGTGCCGGAAACCGGCAGCGGAATCAGGCCGACGTGCAGGTCAAACACCGGAGGAGGTACAGTGACCATCATGCTGACATTGGGGTGATAACCGTCGGCTTCAACCCTTACCCGGTAGGAACCCGCCAGAGTAAGCCATTCATATTGTCCATCCGGTCCGGTAATCAGCGGGTTAACATTGGGGAGCATGATAGGCGGATCTTCGATGGGAACATCTTCCCAGCCGCCTGCACCGTCCGGTCGCTGCAAAGTAACTACCGCGCCGGCAATACGCTCACCAGTGACAGTATTGTAGATATAACCGGCCGGGTCAATATAAAGGTCAAATTCGACCTCGCTCACCGCACAGCCGTAAACGGTGTATGTCACCGTGACCCTTCCATGCCGGGGATAGAATGTGACGGCATAAGTCCAGTTGGGAGGTCCTCCGGACATCGAATCAATAATATCAAGCCCGCCATCTTCAAAACGTATGCGAATGTCCACGCCGGTGGCATCATCGCAGCTTTTATACCCGAATTTGGTTTCATCCAGGTAATACACAGATGGTATATCCAGGGGGGTTCCAAATGCACCACCAACACTAACACCGGGAGGGAAATAGATTTCGGCTACTCTGGTCGCAGCACTGGCTTGGTTATCGGTGATATTATCCTCCACGGATGAAGTGGAAATGTAGGCCTCATTAATTAGGGAAGAACCTACTATCGCGCCGGCAGAAACCTCACCTATCAGACTAACGTTACCATATATCCCTCCTTCCAAGTAACCCAGGTCCCAGGTCACCGTGTGGGAAGACTCATCATAAGTTCCCCCGTCTGAGGCTGAGACAAAAATGAGGTCGGACGGCAAGGTATCGACCAGTACCACATCGGCCGCAACTTGGCCGAAGTTGGAATAGTAGAGGGTAAAGGTCAATAGTGCTCCTTTCATAATTGTAACAGGAGTATATTTAGATAAAATCAGATTGGATCCCTCGACCACCTCGAATGTATTCTCATACAGAAACCCTGGAGCGTTTTCGGCACTTATACCTATCTGATTTACTAAAAATCCCCAACTGGCCGTTTCCTTTAGCCTGACTGTCAATTCCAGGTATCTCCAACGATTATTTGGCAAAGTGCCGATTAACCAGCTAACTTCACCGTCCGTATATGTTCCGCCGTTGGAAGCTGAAACGAACTCAAGGTCGGGGGGCAGGTAGTCGGTGACTACCACCCCGTATGCATGGTTCAATGGTTTTGTTGAGTCTTCCGTTTTATTCCACTGCGTGTTGCTAAAAGAAATACTAAATGTGAAAACCTGCCCGGGTGCAACAATTGGAATTTCCATGGTGGATATATATTTATACACACTCAGTCTGGGAGCGCCGTTATCGTTATCAATACCCAGGAATAAATCATCAAACCAGGCTGTGCCGGTGGTGTCACTGAAATCAATTACTAACCAGGTAGCAGAATAACCCGCCGGCCTGGGAGGAAGGACGAATGGATCGCTCAAAAAATACGTCCATTCATGGGTACCATTTATCATTCCTATCTCCATAATGCTTCCGGCAGGAGGAGACTGTCCGTTTAAGTCAACATGGGTTAACCCTATAGATACGTGTCCTCCTCCGGCAACGTTCTGGGTTTTTATCCATCCGGAGATGCGGTAGTTTTTGCCTTGAGTGACTGATCCGGTAACAACCTGATATAAACGCCCCAGATTGGCAGAATCGCTTTCGATTCCTTGAACTGCGAAACTACCTTCTGGCTGGCCGGGGACCACTTCATAGGCGGCCGAACCGCCGGTATTTGCCCAGTCGTTCAGGCCATTTTCAAATCCGGGGTTGATGAGTAGATTGACATCGACAGGCGTAGTAATACTTATTGCGTGTTGCGGTACCGGAACCAAAATAAATGCAAGAAGAAGAGCGAGACATAGAACTAACCTTATACCCGATTTCCAACGCGTGTTCATTTTTCACCATTCCTGCGATTAATCTCAAAACTATTCTCATAGCTTATATTCCGTTTTTCCCTGACAGCCGGATTCAGGAACGTGGTCCTTAAAAACCTTAAAGTCTATGTACAACCCGATATTTTGGTTAGAAAAGTAGTATAGTCCTGTAATTATTAAAAGTCAAGCGCTTGAATTCATTCTGAATTTACCAGATAAGAATGTAACTTTGGGAGTACAATGTTATTAGCAGAAGGGGGGCTAAAGTGTACAAAGCTCGTGACACGACCCACACTTCGGATAGAGCCTCCAATTTCTAAAGATACCCAGCCAGGCTAGTTGAAGCCGGTTTGATCGACTCACCTTTTATCTCTTGAACCGAATAACTATAATTGAGAAGGTAGGCTGCATCACGGTTGTTCAAATTATAGGTAGAATTATTGACAGCGTTGTTAAAATCTTGCATTCTGGTTGTAAAAGGGATTTCCGCTGGAGAAAATAAAGGTTGAACCCATCCTCCAGGTGCTTCGGACTCGCCTTTTGAGGCATACAGCCTGACATCTTGTTTTCACATCATGATATTTAAAAAACAGGATATTGACATAATAATCGATCGTAACCCAGTCTCTTCACAGAATTTAGTTTTGGAAAAGTATGATGCGGCACATATATGTGGATGAACCTCCGCAGGGAGAAATTTATACTCTGACTGAAAAAGAAAGGCTGCATCATCTGTGTGCGGTTTTAAGGGTCAGAACGGGTGATGAAATTGCGCTTTTTGACAGGCAGGGCCGTATTTACACGGGAAGAATAGCTAAAATTGAAAAAAACGGGTTAACTGTCCGTATTGAAAAAAGTCTGGAGCCCGGCCCCCAAAGGTTTAACCTGACCATAGCCTGCGCTGTTCCCCAGGGTTCAGGCATGGATGACATCGTGGATAAATTGACTCAACTGGGAGCGGATATCATTATTCCCATGATAACTGAAAGGGTGGTGGCGTCTCCCCGCGAACCGGAAAAAAAACTGGAACGCTGGCGGAAAATTGCGCTGGGTGCGGCTGAACAAAGCCAGCGCAGAACTTTACCGGAAATTCCAGGTATCCTGAAATTGACTGAAGTTCTTCAAAAAACGGCTGAATACGATCTTAAACTGATACCCACGTTGGGAAGCAGTACCGGACCGTTGAGCAGGGTAATGGATAAATTCTCGGTGGGCAAAATCGCCATTCTTATCGGGCCGGAGGGTGATTTCACTCCCCTAGAAGTTGATAAAGCAGTCCGGGAGGGATTTACCCCGGTCTCTCTGGGCAAGAACGTCTTAAAAGTGGATACGGCCGCGCTGGCGGTCTGTTCAGCCGTCAAACTGGCTCTGACGGACTAATCCGGCATTCCTTCCGGGCCTGTGCTGTTCTTGAACCTTTCTAAACCTGTATAATTCAATCAGGGGCTCCATCTGCAAATATTGAGGAAAGAGGGTAATCCTATGCCAAAGAATGTAAAAATCTGGTTATTGGTGATGGTTTCTATTCTGGTGCTATCGCTGGTATTTAGCGCCGGTTGCCTGTTCACTTTAAATGCTACTCAAAAAACAGGTCTCAATGTGACTCTTTTAAATCAAGCCTGGAACATTATCCAGACTAATTATGTAACTCCGGCCGCAGCCGATGATGCTACGCTTAATCGGGGCGCTATCAGGGGCATGGTCCAATCAATTAACGATCCCTACTCTTACTATCTCAATCCAGACGAATACAGGATGACCCAAGAAAATTTTAGAAGCAGTTTTGGCGGGATTGGAGCCACCATATCCATGAACGATAAAAAACAGCCGGTGATTGTCCAGACAATCAAAGGTTCACCGGCCGAAAAAGCCGGTTTGAAAGGGGAAGATGCCATTCTGGCGGTGGATAATTTCAGCACCGAGGGACTGAGTGTGGAACAGGTGGTGTCACGCGTGCGGGGACAAATCGGTACGGCTGTCATATTAACCATTTTGCGCAAAGATGCCACGACACCGGAAGATATTTCCATCGTGCGGGCTGAAATTAATCCCATTACTGTTAGTTCCAGGATGATTGATAACGTGGCCTATATTCAGATTACCAATTTTTATGAGCGCACTGGCGATGAGTTTCAGAACGCTCTGAACTCATTGGACTTAAAAAACAGCCGGGGTATAATCATTGACCTGCGCAATAATCTGGGCGGCTTTGTCTCCTCTATGGTTGACGTCGCCAGCCATTTCATCAAAGAAGGGCCAATCATAACCCTGCGAGACAACCAGGGCAGAAAAGATACTAAAAGCGTTGATCGCCGCGGGACTTTAATTGAATTACCGGTGGTGGTGCTGGTCAATCAATACAGCGCCAGCGCCAGTGAGGTATTAAGCGGTGCATTTCAGGATTACGGCCGGGCTACCATAGCCGGAGTCAAGACGCTGGGCAAGGGCAGTTATGATCAATTTTTCCAGCTTGAAGATGGGTCGGCTATCTATCTGACGGTAGGCCGCTGGCTGACTCCCAAAGAGCGCGAAATAGAAGGGCAAGGAATCACTCCGGATTACATTTTAACCGAAACGGGCGAAGATACTATTAACTGGGCGGTAAATTACCTCAAAAGCCGGTAGAGTGTATAAAATAATAATGAGGAGAAGGCTAACACTTGAATAGAGAACGGTTTGAATCACTGGTAGCTCGAGCGGTAGAAGCCTTGCCGGAAGAATTTCATCAACGTCTGGAAAATATAGACGTGGTGGTGGAAGATTACCCTACCCGAACCCAGATAGGCGAAAACCAGAAGGGCAAAGACTTCATTCTGCTGGGTCTATATGAAGGCATCCCTTTAACTGAACGCGACAACCATTACGGTATGGTTGTACCGGATAAGATTACCATTTTTCAAAAGAATTTCGAACTGCTCTACGGCGCAGATGATTTCTTGATCCAAAAAGAAATCGGCAAAGTGGTGCGGCATGAAGTGGCCCATCATTTCGGTATCTCGGATGAGCGCCTGGACGAACTGGAAGGCAGAGAGTATTGATTCACTTTTTCTCAATTAGGCCGTCAGGCCACAAAATCAGGCTGCTCCGTTATAAAATATAAGCAGGGAAAATTTTTTAAAGGAGAACTTGATGGAGGAAAGAAAGGACCTGGTGACCTTTAAAGGCAATCCGGTTACTCTGGTGGGGAAGCAAGTCAAAGTGGGACAGGAAGCTCCTGAATTTAAGCTGCTGGACAACAGTTTCAAAACAGTATCTCTTTCCAGGAGCAAAAGCAAAGTCAAACTGGTCAGCGTAACATTCTCCCTGGAGACACCCATTTGCGATATGCAGACCCGCACATTCGATGAGGCAGTTGGCAAATGTGTAAAAAGCGCGGGATACTCCGTGAGCATGGATTTACCCTTTACGCTGGGGCGATATGCCAAGGAACATCCCACACTTAATCTCAAGCTTTTAACCGATTATTACGATGCCTCTTTTGGAACAGCCTACGGGCTTCTGGTTAAGGAAAATCGTCTGCTGGCCCGGGCGGTCTTTGTAATTGGATATGATAACACGGTGCGCTATGCGGAGTATGTGAAGGAAATTACCCAGGCTCCGAACTATGAAAAAGCTCTGAAAGCCCTGGATGTGGCCGCCGCCGAGAAATAGAACCCTTATGATTGTTTCGATGCCTCAGGACCAATACTCGCCTGAGGCATCGTTCTTTTGTTTTGAAGAATTCCGGCCGGATGGGAAACTACTTTACCCAGAAGTTATAGCTTTGCCGATAATGTGGAAGCCAACTAAAACAATCGGAATTCCGGTTAAGCGGAGTTGCTTCTCAAAATCATGCTGCCGGGAAGACTCCAGAAACCGGATATAAGACCGGAGTTACGGTCTAAAATCAAATGGGAAAATTTCGGAGATAACAGGGAGTTCTGATCGCGGGAGACTCTTTTACTCCAGAAGGCTTTTAACCATATAGTGGCCCTGCAGAGTGTAGCCTTCGGTGCGGTAGTACTCTCTGGCGCCCACACCGCTGAGGACAGCCATA
>DATIKD010000015.1:0-1567 GCA_035477965.1 Dehalococcoidales bacterium
GCCGCCAGCATCTGGGCCGCATGTTGATCGTGAATAGTGCAGATGTCAACTGCTTCAATATCCGCCTTTTCCAGCATCTCGAAATAATTGGTATAGCACTCGGTTATACCGGCTTTTTGCGCAAACTTTTCCATCTCTTCCGAACGTATGTCGCATACTGCGGTCAATTTAACCCTGTCCGGATATTGCAGAAAAGCCGGCAGATGATACCAGGCAATACTGCCGGTCCCCACCAGTCCCACTTTCAGTGGACGATTCATTCAGTGCCTCCAAATTTTTGCCACTATGATAACAGCCGGAAACCGGGATGTCAAAACCCTTGTAAACAGCCCCGGCTAACAGTTTCGGCCTTGATTATGGAAATAGCGATTTAATAATGGTATAAAAATATTTATTTTTCTCTTTCCGGTGATGGCAAAGTAGTCTGAGACTGGATATAAAAACCTTTGATATTTTTATAAAAAGGCTTAGGTTGTGGAGGTGTAACCCGTTTGCGATGATGAAAACAGAGAGTGCAGAAACTGTTTAAAAGGAGTTGTATTATGGCTGAGCACCGATTTGCAAAACTACTGGAACCCGGATACATCGGGCAGGTAAAAACCAAAAACCGTTTGGTCAAGACTGCTCAGGGTTCTTCTGTCATACAACCGGATACCGGGTTTGTGGGCGAAAGGGCGCTGAATTACTATGAGAACCTGATTAAGGGTGGGGTAGGCCTGTTGATAGTAGAATCCTGCGGTGTGGAATATCCGCTGGGTACTCACCATCCGCCGGTCCAGTTCCGCCTGCATGATGATGTCCTGATCCCCAGTTTCAGCAAGCTGACGGCAATGGCTCATAAATATGATTGTCCTATTTTTATCCAGCTTATTCATTCCGGCCCCTGGAATCCCACCGGCTTGCGCAATCTGAATAATGCCCGCTGTTCATCCACTCTGCGCAAGGCGGATTTGCCCGGCCCGGATTTTGTTGAAACTCGTGAGATGACGCTGGATGAAATAAAAATGGTCCAGGAGATGTTCCTGAAAGCGGCGGAGAGGGCTTATAAATCCGGATTTGACGGGGTGGAAATAAATGCCGCAACCTGCACTCTGCCCAACAGTTTTAATTCGCGTGTTTTCAACCGCCGTACTGATCAATACGGGGCTGACAGTCTGGAAAACCGCTCGCGCTTCGTAGCAGAAATAATCCGCTCCATCCGTCAGAAATTACCGGCCCAATTTGCTGTCAATGTAATTACCAATATCGCCGAATACAATCATCCCGCAGCCACCACCATGGAGGAAGGGATTGCCATCGCCAAAATATTTGAGGCCGCCGGAGCCAGTGGTATTCAGGTCCGCGGCCATTATTACGGCCATCGTGACGGGTTGATGCATCCAGACCGCTTTTTCTACCCGGAACTGATGGAAAATCCGCCTAAAGACCTGGACTGGAGCAATCGCGGCAAGGGCGCCATTCTGCCTTATGCCAGGGCTCTTAAAGCCGCCGGCGTTAAAGTTCCCATCATATCCGCCGTCAGGCTGGATGCTGAAATTGGAGAGAAAGCCCTTCAGGATGGGATTAT
>DATIKD010000016.1:0-6253 GCA_035477965.1 Dehalococcoidales bacterium
TGGGCAGACTCTGCCGGTGATGGCGGGCAGGGGATTGGTGTTGAGCAAGATTCCGGCTGATTCAGCCAGACCGCCATTGCGGATTTGGCTCAGGTAGGAGGGGACATCATTGCCGGCCGGGCAATTGGCAGTACAGGGAGAGGCGCACACGCGGGTGGCGCCAAAGATGGAGTGATACCGGTTATCACCCACCCCGGCGTTACACATTTGCCCACCCTTGCGCAGACAGTCAAAGCGGTTGTTTTCCTTGCGGAAGTACCAGCAGCGGATCAACTGACAGATATTACCGCCGATGGTGCCCATCGCCCGCACATGAGGTGATGCCGTTCGCCGTGCCGCTTCAGCCAGGGCAGAAAACCGGTCCTGGCTTAAGGGATGTTTGGCGATATCTTCCAGCCTGGTCAAGGCCCCGATCTTGAGCCAACCGTCTTCTTCCTGAATGTAACTCAGCCCGGGGATGGTCTTGAGGTTAATCAGCACTTCAGGGTAATCTTGCAGTATCTCAAACCGCAGGGTACCGATAAGGTCGGTACCGCCGGCCATGACACAGGCCTTTTCCCCATGCCGCTGCAGCAGCGAAAGGGCCTCCTCCAGTGAGCGGGCATTAATATGTTCAAATTTTCTCAAACTCTTCATTGTTCTTTCCTCTTAGGCCTTTCCCAGCGCTTTCAGTATTTTGTCCGGGGTAGTTGGGAAGCTATCAACATATTTGCCAATGGCGTTGAAAATAGCGGGACCCGAAAGCGCCTGCGCGCAGCAAGCCGAACTTTCGCCAATGCCAAGCATACCGTAAGGTCCATAGCCCAGACCAGTTTCTATCTTTATAATCTTAATGTTTTCAATATCATTCATGGTCAACTGGGGATAGTCTATCAAATTGTCGTTTAGCTGTTTCCCTGTCACCGGATCGCGGTAAATTGCCTCAGTAATGGACCTTCCCATTCCCTGGTAGACGCCATAAAGCTGTTGATCACAGGAGTCAGGATTGAACACCTTGCCGCAGTCGCGGGACACTACAATATTCTTGATATCAACTTCTCCGGTATCGGGATCCACCTCCACTTCCACAAAGTAAGCCTGACGGCCCATATTGTATTTTTCCTCGCCATTAATGGTTGATGAATCCCAGGCAAACAGTTCAGTTGAGAAAAAGGCGGCCACAGCAGAAACAGGTTTCCGGTTGGAAGGATTAGCTTTTTCGAAAATTTCGCTATCCTGGATATCCAGATCGTCAGATTTATTTTCCGGGAACATGGGCGCCAGTGCGGGTCCCATAAAACCTGTTCTGGGTTTCACTGCACAATCAAGAATGATTTTCTTTAGTTTTTGGGAGGCTTTGATTAAAGGCGGTGCATTCCTTAGCAGACCGGTGGAAGACCCCAGGCCGGCCACGTCAAACCCGGGATCATCCTGGTTTTTCCAGTTCACATGTTCGTAACGCACTCCAAGGACAGATGCCACGATCTGGGTATAAGTCGAAGGACGGTGTGTTCCGGCCTCACAACCCCGCGCCACTATATTCACTGAACCATCGCGGAGCATTGTTACACCCACTTTTTCATTGGAGTTGCTGCTTTTAGTCCAGGCCTCTGCCCACATGCAGCCAATGCCGTGGAATTTGCCGTTGGGAAGGCGTTTGGTGCCTGGCAAATGCCATTTGTTATCCCAATCGATGGCCTTTTTACCGGCTTCCATCACTTCTTTCAGACTATCACGGGTAGGGTCGAATCCCTGCACTTTCTTCACGTTTTCATCAACCCATTCCATGTCATACCCATAACAGCCATCATTAATTCCGGCAATACTGGTGGGATCGATACCCAGTTCACCGGCAACGTGTTCATACACCTCAGTAACCACAATACATTCCATGGCTCCAGCTCTTTGCGGCCCTACCGGCCCCCGGTTGATATGCGGGACGGAATGGGTACACTTTATGTTAGTTATGTTGGAGGCCTGGTGCAGTTTTCCGATGGCGTTACCTATCAAGCAGGTACCGATGTAGTGCAACTGGACCGCGGTGATCTTCCCTTTTTTGGTAAATCCTACCTTAAATTTGTAGATACCCAGCGCTTCTTCAAAACCGTGGAAATGAGAATGATCATAAAGGACCTTCACAGGTCTTCCGGTCCTCCTGGATGCAATAGCAGCAATCATGATCATGGTCTCCGGTGCGCCCATCCATGACAGTCCGCCAAAGATAGCACCCTGGAGGGGTGTATGTATGGTGAGTTTGGCAATTTTGGATAGCGTCTCTATTGCCTGTTGTCCGCTCTGTCTGGGATCTTGTCCATGAAACCAGGCTTCCAGTTCGTCGCCTTTCCACTCAGCGATACCTACCATTGCTTCGGTACCGGCCCAACTCATCTCATCCCGATAAGCCTCCCATTCCGTAATCTGATCGGCTTCCTGGAAACCCTTCTCGATATCGCCCAGATGCAGGACTGTTTCGCGCCTCAGATTATTGTCCGGAGTCATCTCGGGGTAAAGAACAGGAGCATCCGGTTTCAAGGCCTCTCTAATATCCATGATCCAGGGTTGCTCTTCCCAGTCGATCTTGATCAGTTTGAGGCCTTCATCACATTTCTCCTCGCTCTCAGCTACCACCACAATTCCCACAGGTTGTCCGTTCCAGTTAGCTTCATCGATCCTGGTATATGCATCCGCTACTGGTCCGTTGGCATCCACTGTGGCTTTGGTTAATTTCATTTCGGCGTCCGATTCTCCGACCACCATCGCGTTGAAAAACTTGTATCTGAACCACTTGATGTTGAAGTCAGGATCGTGGTAGGTAATAACGTCCCAAACGCCCGGTAAAGCGCGCGCTTGCGCAGTATCTATTTTCTTAATTTTAGCTCTGGTATGAGGAGAGCGCACGATTTTAGCATAAAGCATACCGGGACGGTAGATATCCCGGGTATAAAGGCCTCTTCCACTAGCTTTGGCATAACCGTCTTTGACTTTGACATGTTTACCCAGTACTCCTCCTTCAGGAGCTTTCCACAGCCACGGTCTGCTCTGTTCTTCTGCCATTTCTTCTCTCCTTTTCCTCTATCCCGATACCTGATTCGGTTTATGGTTCTTTTCCCAGAGTTCCTGGGCCGCTACCAGTACCGCTCGAATGTGGGCAGGATACGTACTGCATTTACAAATGTTGCCTCCAAGGGCATCCCGGATATCAGCCTCAGTCGGCCGTGGAATCCGGTCTAATAAAGCTTTAGCTGTCACTACGAAACCGGGCGTGCAATAGCCGCATTGCATGGCGTAAAGCTCGGTGTAAGCCTCAATCAACGGGTGTCCGGCATCAGCGATCCCCTCAGCAGTTTCGATATTTGCGCCATCGCACTCTATAGCCAGCGTCATGCAGGAGAGTACCGGTCTCCCGTTTATAATGACGGTACAGGATCCGCAGGCTCCATATCCGTTACACATATCCTTAGGGGATGTGATGCCCAATTTATCCCGCAAGACGTACCAGAGAGTCTGATTTGGCTTGATCAGTATCTTGTGAACTCTGCCATTCACGGTAAGACTGACCATGCCAGATTCAGAGTCTTTTTGCATGTGGTCTGTCTCAATATGGGCTTTCAGGTCATCCAGAGTACTATATTCCTTACCATCGTAAGGACAAACAAATCTGGTGACAGCGGATGAAACTGTTTGAAGCGTAGTTTGGTCTTTTAACATGGATTTTCTCCTTTGTCCGGCTATCAAACTAAAAATATTATGATTGGTCTGGATAAGGCCGTTTTGGGCACAAAAAACAGGTTTTTGTTTTTTTAGCCTCCTGCCACTGCCGGTAATATTATCACTTCAATGATTTCACGGTTCCGGTATTTATCACTGGTAGCCAGGCGGACCAGTTCGTCATAAGAATGTACCCTTTGGCCATCCACCAGAATTATTCTCAACTCAAAATTTAAAAGACTCCTGGCCTGTGCCAAATCGCAGACGTCCTCACCTATCCGCCCAAAAGTTTTTATCATCAGGTCTGGCAAACGAGAAATAATAACCCCTCCTCAATTACTGACAGCCCAGAATCGCCCTCTTTATCATAGTCCTGGCGATCTGAATCTTGAATTTGTTATAAGGCAAGGCGATGGCGTCAGAAACTGCGGCGGATCCGGCAGCTTCGGCGCTGGCCTCATCGATCACCTTACCTGTGATGGCCTCCTCAGCTTTGGTGGCCCGGTAGGGCTTATTATAGACTGCGTTGAGACAGATTCTGGCAGATTTGACGACTCCCCCCTCACATTCAATGGAAGCTGCGCAGTTGACGATAGGGAAATCAATGGATTTGCGTAAAGCGAACTTGACGAAGGCACTCCTGGCGCCTGTCTTTAAGGCCGGTATTTGAATCTCAGTCACAATTTCATGGTCGTCCAGTACGGTGGCTTTGACTCCCTGATCGGCCACCCAGAATTGATCGGCAGGGATAATGCGGCTGGAGGTTACGATGCGGGCATTCAAGGCTACCAGAGCGGCTGCCATATCGGAGGGGTTGACTCCATCACAGCCACAATTGAAGCATCTGTTGGCCTCAGTTTCGACTGCACTCAATTCCAGTCCTTGAAGGTCCTCGGCTGCCAGGCTGAGTTGAGACAGGGGAAGTAGCGGGGTTTTGACACGACTGAGTTTTTCGAAATCCTCACCCGTGTATCTTTCCAGGTGCTCCACAGGTTGTGCTGCTGCCGGTTTAGGCTGGCCGCCCAGGTACAGGTTGATTGCCACTGCCGCCCGCCGTCCGGAGGCTATGGCAGCCACTACGGAAAGAGGCCCGGAGAGAGTGGCGTCTCCCCCTGCAAATATTTTGGTTTTACTGGTGGCCTGGGTATTGTCATCTACTGCAATCAGGCCCCGGTTAGTCTTCAACTCAGAGCCCACATAGGCCAGATCGGGTCGCTGACCGATAGCCAGGATAATCATGTCGGCTTCCAGTGTCTCCTTGAGATTAATATCATAGGTGGGAGCAAAACGCCCTTCGCCATTAAAGACGGAAAGGCAGCGCATCAATTCCATCCCGGATAGCTTGCCATTGGTCTTAATGATCCTGGCGGGGCCCCAGGAAGGCCGGATCCGGATTCCTTCCGCAATGGCCTGTTCCACTTCTTCATGCAGAGCCGGCATCTCAGCCCGGGATTCCAGGCAGGCAACCGTCACATCTTCTATTCCGAGCCGTTTGACGGTGGTGGCCACATCCATAGCCACACTGCCGCCGCCAATCACCAGCACTTTTTGGGCGCTGATCTTTCTCAAACCGCGACTGACCTGGGCCAGGAAATCCAGTGCAGGAGTGAGCAGTTCCTCATCCGGGATAGACAGGGCGGGCTGTTTCCAGGCTCCGCTGGCCAGGAAAACGGCATCATAATCCTTATGCAGATCAGCCAGGGTGATATCCACACCCACAATCACATTGTATTTAAACTGGACTCCCGTGCCGGCGATGGCCTTAACCTGCTTTTCGACAACATCCCTGGGCAGGCGGTAGGCGGGAATCCCATAAGTCAGGACACCGCCGGCTTTTTCCAGAGCTTCGAAGACAGTAACGCGGTAGCCCAACTGTCTCAGGTAATAGGCGGCGGCAAGCCCGGCTGGGCCGGAGCCCACTACGGCCACTTTTTGATTAGCCTCTTTCTGGGGAGGCAGATATAAATTGCTGGCGTTTTCAAGAGCATAATCACCCACGAAACGCTCGATTGATCTTATGGAGACGGCTTCACCGAATTCGTTGCGATTGCAGTCCTTCTCGCATTGATGTGGGCAGACTCTGCCGGTGATGGCGGGCAGGGGATTGGTGTTGAGCAAGATTCCGGCTGATTCAGCCAGACCGCCATTGCGGATTTGGCTCAGGTAGGAGGGGACATCATTGCCGGCTGGGCAATTGGCAGTACAGGGAGAGGCGCACACGCGGGTGGCGCCAAAGATGGAGTGATACCGGTTATCACCCACCCCGGCGTTACACATTTGTCCCCCCTTGCGCAGACAGTCAAAGTAATTTTCTTCTGCACGGAAGTACCAGCAGCGGATCAACTGGCAGATATTACCGCCGATGGTGCCCATCTCACGAACAGCCGGCGAAGCTACTTTATGGGCTGCTTCAGCCAGGGCGGTATATTTATTCAGCACAATGGGATCGATGGCAATGTCCCGCAAACGGGTCAAGGCCCCGATCTTGAGCCAACCGTCTTCTTCCTGAATGTAACTCAGCCCGGGGATGGTCTTGAGGTTAATCAGCACTTCAGGGTAATCTTGC
>DATIKD010000017.1:0-6673 GCA_035477965.1 Dehalococcoidales bacterium
ATAATAGTCGTAGCTCTGGCCTTGATTGCTACAGGGGTTATTTTATATAGAATAACGGGTAAGCTCGTTCCCACCACCCGGTAACCCCGGTTTAGCCATGCCGGCGCAGATAGGCTATAATAACTAAAGAAATCTGCTCAGGAAGGAACTGAAAATGGCCAGAGTTATAGCTGTTTGCAGCAGTGACATAAAGGGCGTCCGTAAAGATAATATTCAAAAGGGAGTATTAAAGGCCGGATATGGGTTGGTGGGTGATGCGCATGCTGATTCCGGGTGGCATCGCCAGGTCAGCCTGCTGGCCATGGAGAGTATTCACAAAGCCAGAGAAATGGGTTTGGAATGCAGTCCCGGTGATTTTGCCGAAAATATTACCAGCGAAGGAATTGAACTGTTTACTTTACCGGTAGGTACCTTTTTGCGAGTAGGCGATCAAGTCTTGTTGGAAATCAGCCAGATTGGTAAAGAGTGTCACACCGGCTGTGCCATTATGAAGGTGACCGGAAAGTGCATCATGCCCAAAGAGGGTGTTTTTGCCAAAGTAATCGAAGGCGGTCCGATTAGTTCAGGTGATGAAATAACCATTATTCCTCAGTCATCTGAAAAATAGAGGATAAATTTGGGTACCCGTTAAACTTTGTTGAATGTATCTGGGCAGCTTTACCAGGGAGATGTCAAAGCTTCATGATTGAATTCAATCGGCCTCTGGTTGAAAAAATATATGCTCTTAAAAAAGAACGGCAGGCAGTCATCCTGGCACATAACTATCAACTGGGGGAAGTGCAGGAAGTTGCCGATTTTGTGGGAGATTCTCTGGAACTTAGCCAGAAAGCCGCAAAAACGGACAGCCGTGTAATCGTCTTTTGCGGCGTGCACTTTATGGCGGAGACTGCTTCAATATTATCTCCGGATAAGGTGGTGCTTTTCCCGGATATGCAAGCCGGTTGCCCGATGGCGGATATGATCACAGCCGACCAGTTGATAGCCAAAAAGAGAGAACTGCCGCAGGCAACCGTGGTCTGCTATGTTAACACTTCGGCTGCAGTTAAAGCTGAGTCTGATGTCTGCTGTACCTCAGCCAATGCGGTTAAAGTGGTTAATTCGGTCAGCACGGATGAAGTACTATTTATCCCCGATCAATATCTGGGGTATTATGTATCCACCAAAACCAGCAAGAGAATCCATTATTGGCCAGGCTATTGTCCCACTCATGCCCGTATTCGGCCTGAAGAGATACAAAGGGCCAAAGCCGAGTATCCTGAAGCGGTGGTAATGGTCCATCCTGAATGCCGGCCCGAAACCCAAGCGGTGGCCGACCAGATACTAAGCACCGGCGGAATGGTTAAATTTGTACGCTCAACCCATGCCAGAGAAATCATTGTGGGGACGGAAGTGGGCTTTATTTACCGTTTACGCAAAGAAAACCCTGAAAAAAAGTTTATTCCGGTTTCTGAACAGGCCATTTGTCCGCGCATGAAACTGATTACTCTGGAAAAAATATTATGGTCGCTGCAGGAAATGGCACCCGAAGTCAGAGTGCCGGAAAATATTCGTATACGGGCAAAAAAGGCAGTTGATAAAATGCTTGAGATCGGATCCTAGACGCCTTTTTGGGGATTTCTTTTTAACGCTGGGATCAATTTTGGCACTATTTCGGGAAAAGCGTCCTGAAGTTTCATATAATTAATTATAGTATCCTGATAAAGATATTTTGAAAAAGAATGGAAAAGGGGTGCTGGAAATGACCAGGGTTTATCTGGATTATTCCGCGGCGTCTCCTCTTCTGCCTGAAGTTAGAGAAGCCATGATGCCCTTTCTGGGTATGGATTTCGGTAATCCGCTGTCTTTGCATGATTGGGGAGATGCACCGCGTGAAGTTTTGGAAACTGCACGGCAACAGGTAGCTGCATTAATCGGAGTTTCTGATCCTGAAGAAATCATCTTTACCTCCTGCGGAAGTGAAAGTAATAATTTTGCCATCAAAGGACTGGCTTTAGCCCAGCAAAACAAAGGCAAGCACATAATAATTTCGGCTATTGAGCACTTTTCTGTCATGAACTCAGCGAAATCACTGGAAAAGCAGGGATTTGAAATAACTCAGGTGCCTGTAGATAAAAATGGTAGAGTTGACCCTGAGAATGTTCGTAAAGCACTCCGGTCGGATACTATTCTGGTTTCTGTCATGCATGCCAACGGTGAAGTGGGAACCATTCAACCACTGAAAGAAATTTCCGAAATTACGAAAGAAAGAAAGTTGATTCTACATACGGATGCGGTTGCTACCTGCGGAGTGACACCGGTTGATGTAAAAGATTTGGGTGTAGATGCATTAAGTCTTGCCGGCAATCCCTTTTATGGCCCCAAAGGCAGTGCAGCGTTGTGGGTCAGGAAGGGAGTGCGGATTCTACCAATGCTGGATGGGGGTATACAGGAAGGCGGGAGGAGAGCCGGTACCGAAGATGTCGCAGCGATAGCCGGAATGGGAAAAGCTGCTGAGATTGCCGCTCGCGATCTAACTGCCAGAGTAGCCCATCTCTCCCCTTTGCGTGACCGGTTGATCGAGGAGATAACCGCCCGGATTCCGCATGTGGTCGTGACCGGAGACAGAATTAAAAGACTACCAGGACATGCTAGTTTCTGTGTGGAGTTTATTGAAGGCGAAGCCATGCTGATGCTTCTCAACAGCCAGGGCGTGGCTGTCTCCAGCGGTTCGTCCTGTACTTCCAGGGCTTTAAAAGCGTCACATGTATTACTGGCGATGGGATACTCTCACGAAATTGCCCAGGGTTCTCTGCTTTTTACGCTGGGTATTCAAAACAAACCCGCAGATATAGAACACGTCATAAGTGTTATGCCGCAGATTGTTAACCGCTTAAGGGAGATGTCGCCAGTTTATTCTAAATTTCTGAAAGCCAATAAAGGAGGCCAGTTAAATGCCGGTATACAGTGACAAAGTTATGGACCATTTCATGCATCCGCGTAACGTGGGTGAGATAGAAAACGCAGATGGAGTAGGTGAGGTAGGAAATCCGGTTTGCGGAGACATGATGACGTTTTACGTTAAAGTCAAGGACAATCGTCTGGAAGATGTAAAATACAAGACCTTTGGCTGCGGTGCCGCCATTGCGGTTTCCAGCATGGTAAGTGAAATGGCTAAAGGAGCCACCATTGAAGAAGCCCGTGAAATTACTCCTGAATCTGTGGCTAAGATGCTGGAGGGACTCCCTAAACAAAAATTCCACTGTTCCAACCTGGGTGCTCAGGCACTGAATAAAGCGATAGATGACTATCTTTTGAAGTCCGGCAAGCTGCTTTCCAATGCCAACAAGTGCTGTCAGTTCTGTGATCATGAAGAAAGCGAAAATGATCCGCTGTGCACTCAGGGATGTTCGGTAGAACAAAAATCATCCTGATACAAAATAATTAAGTCCTCAAACACGCCTGTAAAATAATGAGGTTCATATGGCTGAGAAAGAAAAGTTTACACTGGTACTCTTTAGCGGCGATCTGGATAAAGCTCTGGCAGCTTTTATTCTGGCTACCACTGCGGCCAGCATGGGTATGCAGGTAACCATGTTTTTTACATTCTGGGGGCTGAATGTGATAAAACGTAACCAAGGAAAAATAAAAAGTCAGGGCATAATGCGCAAAATGCTGAATGTGCTTAATCGGGGAGGAGCAAAAAGGCTGAAACTATCCAAATTCAATATGCTGGGAATGGGCACCTGGATGATGAAAAAAATGATGAAGCAGTCTAATTACCCATCCATCGACGAGTTTATTGATATGGCCAGAGAAATGGGCATTACCATGGTTCCCTGTTCAACCTCCTGTGGTATCCTGGGCTTGCCTGATGACGCCTTTACAGACGGTGTTATGAGTCAGGCTGGAGCGGCTTTTTTCCTGGCACAGGCCAAAGAATCCAAAGTCACACTGTTTATTTAGGAAAGGGGGGTTAAATGAAAGCAAACCAGACTCTGGATTGTTTTGGGTTGATGTGTCCCATGCCCATCATCAAAACTGCCCAGGCTCTAAAAAAAATGAAGCCGGGGGAAGTATTGGAGATCAACGCTACTGATAAAGGGATAAAGCATGACATGCCTGCCTGGTGTAAAACAACGGGTAATGAATGCCTGGCCATCGAAGACAGGGGTGATGAGATAAAAGTCTACGTCAAAAAATTACAAGACTAACCCTTACTCGGAATATATTGCGCCCATCGAGATCAGTTTCGATGGGCTTTTTTTTCTAGAATATTGGTTAGAAGTTGGCTTAAAATAATATAAAAATGACTATGTCAGCGTTTCTTTGTTATGGTAAAATGGATACTATGAGATTAACTGGTTTCTGGAGGTAAAAAGCCTGCAGCTTTGAGTGTCAGTTGTATAGTTTTAGCCGGGGGTAAAAGCAAAAGGTTAGGGCGCAACAAACTTACAGAAGTTATTGGACAAATGAGTTTGATTGAAACAGTGGTAACCCGTTTATCAGAGTTGAAAACGCCAATTATTGTTGTTACTGCCAGCGATTCGGTTATTCCTCATTTAAGTCAGTATACAGCGACTAAAATAGTTCAAGATATATTTCCTGAAAAAGGGACTTTAGGAGGAATTTATACCGGACTATATGAGTCTGGTACATATCATAATATGGTAGTAGCCTGTGATATGCCATTCATTAACCTGAATTTGTTGAGTTATATGGCAGGTGAGGCCCCTGATTACGATGTAGTTGTACCCAGAACGACGGACGGAGTGTTGGAGCCGCTGCATGCCATATATTCGAAGCACTGCATGGAACCTATTGAGTTTTTAATAAAGCAGGGTAGGTTATCGGTTCTGGAGTTATATCCGATGGTAAAGGTAAAATATTTGGAAGCTTCAACAATTAACCTGCTGGACCCTGAGAATCTAAGTTTTTTCAACATCAATACTGAATCTGACCTTGTCAAAGGCCGACAGCTAGCCGATCAAAATAAGGATATTTCGCATGATAAGTGTTGAGCAAGCCCTGGATAAAGTGCTAAGTGTTATAAAACCACTGGAAACAGAAAACAGTTCCTTGCTGAATTGTTTAGGACAGGTTCTGGCAGAGGATGTTTATTCGCAAATCGATGTCCCTCCGCGGGATAACTCCGCACTGGATGGATATGCAGTAAGAGCGGCTGATATTAGTACCTGTAATTCTAAAAAGCCGGCGTTTTTAAAGGTCATTGGTATTGTAGCGGCGGGTGACACTCCAAATAAGCCGGTAGTCCCCGGTACCGCCGTCAGAATTATGACTGGTGCGCCTGTTCCTGGCGGAGCGGATGCAGTAATCGGATTCGAAGATACGGATGAGACGCAAAGAAAGCTAACTGAAAAAGGTTATCCTGCAGAAATAGGAATCATGGTTTCCGAAGAGCCAGGTGCCAATATCAGGAAAGCCGGAGAAAGTATAAAAAATGGCGAATTGGTACTGGCAAAAGGTTCAGTGATACGCCCCTCGGAAATTGGATTGCTGGCTTCGATTGGGAAAATAGCTGTTAAAGTGATACGGCGTCCGGTAATAGCCATTCTGGCTACGGGCGATGAAATCACAGATCTGGGTGAACCTCTGGTTGATGGGAAAATATACGACAGCAACTCATATAGTGTGGCTGCCCAGGTAATAAGAGATGGGGGAATCCCCAAATTACTGGGTATCGCTCTGGATAATGAAGCTTCCATCGTAGATAAAATCGAGCAAAGCCGGGATGCAGATATGCTGATTACCATCGGCGGCGTATCCATGGGCGATTACGATATTGTAAAAAACGTTCTTGCAAAGCAAGGTGAAATGGTCTTCTGGAAAGTCCGCTCCAAGCCTGGGAAGCCTCTGGCTTTTGGTACTATCAAGCGTATAAACCAGAGTAAAGGCTCCGCCGACATGCCTCATCTAGGTCTGGCCGGTAATTCGGTTAGCAGTATGGTTAATTACGAATTGTTTGTGCGGCCGGCTCTTTTAAAAATGATGGGTAAATCAAATCTTGAAAAGGCCTCAATTGAGGCCATTTTAGAAGACTCCATTAAGAATGATGACGGAAGGCGAGTTTTTGCGCGGGTTATTGTGGAAAACCGGGGGGGCACCTATTACGCCAGGTTGACCGGCCCTCAGGGTTCAGGCATTTTAAAATCGATGGCATTAGCGAATGGACTGGCCATTGTGCCGGAAGATAAATCCAGGGTGGTCAAAGGCGATAAACTGAAAGTAATGATGCTGGATTGGTTGCAGGATATTTAAACCCTGTACAAATAGAGTTGCATTTGACATATGATATAAATATGGTCTTGTTTAAGGGAGTTAACGAGTGATTATTGAAGCTTCAGAATTTGAATTTCAAGCTTCACCGGAAATTGCGAGAGCCAGGCGTGTGCTTATTAAACCCTCGGCTGCCTATCCAGCACCCTATCCGGTAACGACCAGCCCAGAGATAATTGCTAAAATCATTGAAGGTATCCGGGATGTAAGCGATGCCGATATTTTGATATTGGAAGGGACCCCCGGCGGTGGACCAGTCAATCCAATCTATCAATCCTTAAGTTATAATTTTCCGCGTGTCTTGATGCTGGATGTCAAAGACAGTATTTGGGTTGAAGTGGATAATCCCCTCCCAAAACCTTTTGCGGTACCTACTTTCTGGATTCCCAATGTCATTCTT
>DATIKD010000018.1:0-8675 GCA_035477965.1 Dehalococcoidales bacterium
GTTCCCCAGTTAGAGCGGCGGATAAATGAAGCCGCCCGTTTGGGTTTCCGGTATTGCCTCCTGCCGCGCTCGGGATCAAAATCCCTATCGAAAAACCCCGGCATCGAACTCTTGCCCTGCAGTACGCTGAAGGAAGCGGTCTTTAAGGGCCTGCTGCGCCGTCCGCGGCCAGCCCAAAATTTATCTGAAAATCCCCCGGCGGAGGCAGGCGGGCTGTTCGATGAAAGTCCTGAAACTCCTTAACCGTCAAATTTTTTGGGCGTAGATAGTCAAGGCAAATTAATTTATACTGAAAGGCATGAGTACAGGCATTTCTCCAGGGCTGTCAGTGGGCGCCATAGTAGTCGCCGCCGGTTCATCCAGCCGTATGAACGGGTTGGATAAGATCCTGGCTCCTCTGGGGGGTAAACCCCTGCTGGCCTGGTCAGTGGAAGCCTTACAGAAAAGCCCCCGTATTGACCGCATCGTAGTGGTCGCCAGCCAATCCAACCTGGAGACTATCCATACCCTGGTAAAGAACCAAAAATGGAACAAGGTGGTTAAGGTTTGCCAGGGAGGCCGGCGGAGACAGGATTCGGTGATAGCCGGTCTAAAACTGGTAGAGGACTGTGAATGGATAGTTATCCATGACGGCGCCCGCCCTTTTCTCACCCAGGACTTGATTAACGATGGGCTTGAGGCAGCCGTAGAAAGCGGGGCCGCGGTAGCCGCAGTGCCGGTTACGGATACCATTAAAGTTGCTGATGACAATCTCAGGGTAGTCGCAACGCCTGACCGCTCGTACCTCTGGACAGTCCAGACTCCCCAGGTCTTCCGTTTCTCAATTATTAGCCAGGCCAGCCGTCATTCCGCCGGAGATGTAACAGACGATGCCGGGCTGGTTGAGAAAACCGGAGTTAAAGTTAAACTTTTCCGGGGCTCATATGGTAATATTAAAATCACCACACCGCAGGACCTGGCAGTGGCGGAAATTTTGAGTAAATCATATGCATGACAATATCCGCACCGGAATAGGTTATGATGCCCATCAGTTAGTGGCCGGTAGAAAACTGATTTTGGGTGGAGTTGAGATTCCATTCACCCGGGGTCTGCAAGGCTGGAGTGACGCAGACGTGCTGGTCCATGCCGTCATGGATGCCTTGCTGGGCGCGGCCGGACTGGGAGATATCGGTTCACATTTCCCCCCCGGGGACCGGCGTTATAAAGATATTTCCAGCCTGCAGCTTCTGGCTGAAGTCAATAACCGGCTTAATCGGGACGGGTGGAAAATAGGTAATCTGGACAGCACTATTCAATGTGAAGCCCCCAGGTTGAAAGACTATCTGCCCACCATGGTACAGAATATGGCCGGGGTGCTGAACCTGCCCGCCGGGAGAATAAACATCAAAGCAGGAACCAGTGAGAGTATGGGTTTCATCGGGCGAGGAGAAGGCATTGCCGCTCAAGCCATCGCCCTGATATGGAAGAGCCAATAGTGCGGAGATAATTTTTCCGCCGGACAAATCGTATCTTATCTTTTAACAACAGGTAATATATAATAGTTTTATGAGTCGTATTATGCGTATCCCTCAGGTTAGCTTTAACTGCTCCTGTATGACGCCCCGTGTTTACCGGGGCGCGCAGGTCGGTTTTTAAAGCAAGGAGGGGTAAAGCTATGTCTGTCTTCGGCCGCATTGCAAACGATATTAGAAATATCTACCGGAATGATCCGGCCGCAAAAAACGTTTTTGAAATAATTTTTGCCTATCCCGGATTTCATGCCCGCCAGTTTCACCGCCTGGCACATCAGCTCTATAAATGGAAAGTGCCATTCTTCCCGCGCTATGTCTCCCATATCAGCCGCTTCCTGACCGGCATTGAAATCCATCCCGGAGCCAAACTGGGGGAAGGTGTTTTTATCGACCATGGGATGGGAGTGGTAATTGGTGAAACCGCAGAAGTGGGAGATTATGTGACAATCTATCAGGGTGTGACTCTGGGCGGGACCAGCTTGCAAAAAGTGAAAAGACATCCCACCTTGGGTAATCATGTCATGGTGGGAGTAGGCGCACATGTCATTGGCGCAATCACAATTGGAGATAATACCCATATCGGAGCCGGGGCGGTAGTAACCAAAAGCGTTACCTCCAACGCCACTGTGGTAGGTAACCCCGGAAGGGTAGTGTCAATGCGTGACCCGGAAACTGGAACCACCCTGCGCTTACCTGATCCGGTAGGTGAAAAAATTGAAGAACTGGAGAAGCGCATCAAAGAACTGGAAAATCGTCTGAACTCCGGAGAAAAGAACGAAAAATGAAAATATTAAATACCCTCAGCGGACAAAAAGAAGAATTCACTCCCTTTGGTGAAACCGTAAAGATGTATGTTTGCGGGATCACTCCCTATGATAACAGCCATTTCGGGCATGCCATGAGCTACGTCTTTTTTGATGTCATCCGACGTTATTTAATTTTCCGCGGCTATAAAGTGAAATATGTTCAGAATGTGACGGACATCGATGATAAAATCATCCTGCGGGCCAATCAGCGGGGAATTTCAACAACTGAACTGGCTGAAAAATTTGCCGCCAGTTATTTTGAAGACATGGCCGCTTTGAATGTGATAACTCCGGATGTCACCCCGCGCGCCACTCAGGAAGTGCCCAAGATTATTGAAGTAATCGAAGGCCTTATCGCCAAAGGTTATGCCTATCCAACCCCCGACGGCAGCGTCTATTTCCGGGTCAGACAAGACGAAGACTACGGCCAGCTATCTCACCGCACGGCGGACATGATGCTGGCCGGAGCCCGTATTGACGTTGGGGAAATCAAAGAAAATCCCATGGATTTTGCGCTGTGGAAAGCCTCCAAACCGGGTGAACCGGCGTGGGACAGCCCCTGGGGCAAAGGCCGGCCGGGATGGCATATAGAATGCACCGCCATGTCCATGAAATATCTGGGCGAGCAGATTGATATTCATGCCGGCGGAATGGACCTGGTTTTCCCGCATCATGAAAATGAAATCGCCCAAACCGAGAGTTTCACCGGCAAAAAGCCTTTCGTCAAATACTGGCTGCACAACGGCTTTTTACAAATCGGTGAAGAAAAGATGAGCAAATCGCTGGGCAACATGCTGACCATCAAAGAAGTGCTCGCCAAATATTCTGCCGATGCCATCAGGACATTTATTCTGAGTTCGCACTACCGCAGTCCTCTTTCTTTCGCCTGGGAAGGGCTGGACGGCGCCCTGAAAGGGGCTGAGAGGCTAGCCCGAGCGGCCAACCGCGAGAACCCTTCCACAGTAACGAAACCGCTGGATACGACTGCCTACCGCCAGCAATTTATGGATGCCATGGATGATGACTTTAATTCTGCCAAAGCGATAGGCATCCTGTTTGACCTGGCCCGTGATATTAATCAGGCTGCGGATAACGGAGCCAATATCGTTGAAGCAGTGAAAACTCTGAAAGAACTGGCTGGAAATGTTCTGGGCCTTCAACTAACGGCGCCTGAAAAGCTGGCTTCTGCAGTTGAAGCGGCTCCGTTCATCGAACTGCTGATTCAAACTCGCCTTAAGTTAAGGCAGGCCAAACAGTTTCAACTGGCGGACGAAATCCGCAACAAACTGACAGAACTTGGGATCTGGCTGGAAGACACGCCCAAGGGGACTACCTGGCGCAAAAAGTAAACCGGTCCCAATTTCACCGTTCAATACTCACATTAATGTGAGATGCCCTGCCTGTTTTGAGGCAAAAGTTCAGACTGGCTTAGCCTCTTCAATTGCAGATCAAGGCACCCTTCTTCGCCTGAAATATAAGGACAGCATACTTCCTGAGGCGGACCGCTTTCGAAAACCAGCGGTTGGGATATTGAAAATACCCTTTAGGGGTAAGGACCATGTGGTTCACCTGGCGCAGGCGCAGGCTCAGGCACCGGTACAGGCACCAGTTCTATGCCGTAAGTAACCTTAATATCCGCACCTTTATTAACGGTAGCAAAGATTTTGTAGGTCCCGTAGCCCAGAGTCACTTTCAAACTGAACACGCCATTTATAACCCGATGAGTGGTTGGGTTATCATTTATCGTTAGGACGGCTTCTCCAATCGAAGGATCATTTACCGTGCCGTTGATCGTGATTGAATCTCCCACCATCAAGCTATCGGACACAATTTCCAGTTTTACTGTTACTTTCGTAATCTCAACCAGCGCGAAAGAAACCGCCGAAACACTTTCCTGGTTAGTGCCTTTGGCCGTTAATTCGATGTTGTTGGTCACCTGGCCCACATCGCTGGCTTTGGTGGTATAGGATTTATTATAAACCCAGCTTTCACCCGGGTCGAGGATTTGATTGGAATTAGCGTCACCGCTCTGGTAGACAGTGGGCCCGGCGAAACTGTCTTTAAAGGCTACATCAGTTAAAGGCACATTGCCTTCATTCCTTACCGTATGTGTGTAGACAATAATGTCACCCTGAAACACCTGCCCTGCATTGGGCGCACTGGCAAGTGTAATTTTAGTAATTGCCGCAGGGGTAGTTGGGGTGGGAGTTGATACCGCCGGAGGAGTTGTTGCCGGCGCGGTAGTAGCCGGCGCTGGCGGAGTTGTTGGCGTCGGTGAAGGGGGCATGGCCCCAGGTTGAGGAGGTTCCGGCGCTGATCCGGGAACAACATTGACTCTTGAATTTTCCGGCAAACGGACCTCGACCCCCTGGGCTGTGACACTGATTGAACCTTCCAGGTTACCCACAGTGGTAACTCCATCCGGAGTCACGGCTACGAACATAATACTGCCGCGCACAGCCGCCACCGCCGCCGGAGTTTCAACTTCATAACGGGAAGCCGTGTCTGCCAGTTTTTTTACCCGGCTCACGGTCTGCCCCACGGTTTGTTTTACCCTGATGGTGTTGGTTGTCTGGTTTTTGGCCAGTTCGGCCAGCTCTATTTCGGTGTCACCCATTATCTCTATCGTGCTGCCGTCAAAAAAAGTGATGGAGGCGGTGCTGTTAGCTGCAGCTTTTATTTTATAGTCAACCGCCAGGGTCATTCCCGGCTGACCAGTAATCCACTCCTTTTCGCCCGGTTTCAGAACAAAAACATCTCCTCCGGCTATGGTTAGAACGGTCAGTGTCGTGGCTCCGGCAGCAACCTGGGGATTGTTGGTAGCGGGTTGCAGATCCGGAGTCCTGGGGGTTCCTCCGCAGGCCAGTACACTCAAACCGGCCAAAACTGAGAAAGATGCTAAAAAAATTCTTTTAAAAACCGGCTGAAATCTGGCTGGCATTTTTTCACTTCCTTGTACCGGGACCAATATACCATCAGCCTGAACCTGTTTTATTAATTCCGTTTGAACATTTTCGCACTGCTTTCTGAGATTGTCAATTATTTCAACTGCTGGCGATCAAACCTTAGTTTTTTATTCGGATTTTTCCTCAGAATCCGGCGGCATCGAACACTGGTCGGCTAATCCCATTCTTGAAACTATCGGGCTGGAAGATTACAATAGCAGTCAATACCGGAAAAAGCCGGTGGGTAGAAATGTTAAATATATCAACAAAACCTTTTACAGGCCAAAATATATTCCGGGATAATTTGGTCAACATGAATATAAACTGGAAACAGAAAGCAAACGTCTGGGACTGCTCCATTTCAAGAATCCTTTTTGACAACCGTGGCCAGCAAACGGAGTATTAGTCAGTTGAATACAAGACCTTACAGTAAATTTATCTGGTCCGGAGTGGGGTTAATCTGTATTCTGGTGATAGGCACTACCGGCTACTGGTTGTTAACCGATAGGCAGTACTCTCTGATTGATACGCTTTACATGACAGTTATTACCGTAACAACCATCGGTTTTTCTGAAGTGGTGGACCTTACCCTAAATCCCGCCGGCCGGATATTCACCATGTTCATTGCATTGGCAGGCATCGGAGTGGTCGGTTATGCCGCCACCAATTTGACTGTGTTGCTGGTTGAGGGGCAATTGACCAATTCCTTCAAAAGGAGGCATATGGAAAATATCGCCAGAACCCTGAAAGGGCATTATATCGTGTGCGGAGCCGGGACAGCCGGACAGCATATAATCGCGGAACTGGTTTCCACCAAAAGGCCTTTTATAGTGATTGATTCTGAACCGGGTAAACTGGAAAAAATCAGCTCTCTACACAAAAACTTGATACACATAGAGGGTAATGCCACGGACAACGCTACGTTGATCAAGGCTGGAATCAGCCAGGCCATAGGCCTTTTTGCAGTCTCCGGCGATGATAATCTCAATCTGGTGATTGCTTTGACCGCCCGGCATCTAAATTCTCAAATAAGAGTGGTAGCTGAATGCCTGGATATCACTAACGGGGAGAAAATGAAAAAAGTTGGCGCGGACTCCTTCGTCTCTCCGGGATACATCGGCGGTTTAAGAATGGCATCCGAAATGATAAGGCCGACGGTAGTCTCCTTTCTGGATGTAATGCTGCGGGATACCAGCAAGAATTTGAGGGTTGAAGAAATCGCCATACCGGGACATTTTATCCAACAAAAGCTGGCAGATACCGGTATGAAAAATTTTTCTCACAGCCTCCTGTTGGCCATCAAAACCCCGGGGGACTGGATTTACAATCCGCCGGATAGTTACGAAATTAAGACCGGCGATGTCCTGATATTTATGACTACACCCGAAGGCCGGGAGGAGATGGAAGAAAAATTGCGCAAACCCTGACACTGGGTTTAACAGATAAAACATGCGCTTCCGGAGGTAATATGGCTAAAGATAAATATACCCTTGTCATGAGAATTCTGGATGATCAGAACAGGCTGACGGACAGAGCGGATACCAAGGCTATTTCTCTCCTGACCGCCCTCGGCCTTTTCACTGTTTTGTTTATTTCCCAATTGAATGCCATCACCATTGTTGTGCCTTTTACCATAGTTTTACTGGTGATTTACTGCGTCTCCGTAATTATGGCCGTTTTACACATAATCCTGGCCATCAGCCCGCGGATTCGCACTGCCAAAAAAACTGGCGCGGCGGCAGCCAGCGCGGTTTCTACTCCCCAGCCCACCTTCTTTGGCGGCATCTGTCAGTTCCCGGATTCAGTTGCTTATGGCAAAACTCTGGATGAACTGTGCCAGGTAGATGAAAACGTTAACGATACTTACACTCGCCAAATTTATGAAGTAGCGCAAATCAACCGGACCAAATACAAATTCGTGGGGCGAGCGGTCTGGTTTGTGGTGGTTACCCTTATCAGTCAAATTGCCTTGATAATATTTTTGTTTTCTCAGCGGATTTCGCACCTGCCAAACTGATATGGCTATTTTCAAGCAAGGTACAACCTCAAAAAAAGGGATTAAACAAAAAAGCCGGCGGAGGATCTACCACGGTTTAATCCTGATGGGTATCGGCGTTGTTTTCACCCTTATAATTTACCTGGTACAGCCTTTTTACACCTTTAATCTGTGGTTTTCGGATCAGTTCCTGGAAACGGAATCTCCTTCCCCTAACCTCGTTTTGGCCGGGATAGATGATGACAGTCTGAACACTTTCGGAAAATGGTCGGAATGGCCGCGCAGCCTGCATGCTTCAGCCATCGATAACCTGAAAAATGCGGGGGCTTCCGTCATTGGTTATGATATAATTTTCGCCGATGAATCCGCCGATGATGCCCGGCTGGCAGATGCCATCAGCCAGGCGGGAAACGTTGTCCTGGCGGTAGCCGGTACCAGCCGTTTACCTTCCGCTGATAAGAGACTGACTTTTTCTGACTTTCTCTATCCGACCGAATCTCTGCGTTCGGAAAGCCAGGGTTTAGGGCATGTCAACGTCGTGCCCGACCCGGATGGAAAAGTCCGGCGGGTTCCGCTGGTGGCTCAAACCGCCGGCGGCGAAAGCTATCCCTCGCTGGGAGTGGCCATGCTGAGCACCCTTTTCCGCATGAAATTGCCGGAAACAATTGTGCCCGAGAACAACCAGATAACGCTCTTTATGCGTCAGATACCGGTTGATCCGGCTGTTTTCATGCGGCTGAATTATGCGGTAACGGACAAAAGAATTACCTACCTCTCTTACCAGGATATTATAAATAATACTTTCGACCCTTCGCTGGTGAAAAACAAGCTGGTCCTGGTGGGTATCGTGGCTACCGGTGATATCGATAACTGGTCGGTGCCCACCTCATCGGTCAGGGTCCCCGGCGTCTACCTTCACGCCGCTGTCATGGATACCATCCTGAGAATGCGCTTTATCACCGAAGCCGGGATGAATACCACCGTTCTCATAATGCTGCTGCTTAGCGGCCTTTGCGCTGCCTTTTTTACTCTGGCGGGGACCTTGAAATGGCAGGATGTAGTCAAGGTCAGCGGGACAACTCTGGGTCTGCTGCTGGTCTATGTTTTTGCCAGCGCGCTGATATCCACCCAGGGTCTGATTTTAAATGTTTTGTATCCCTGCCTGATTTTGCTGGTCTTGTATGTCAGCAACATTATTTACATGGTGGTCCAGGAACAGACCAACAATAAATTCATTAAAGACCTGTTCGGGCGATATGTCTCACCCCAGATATCCAAAGAAATTGTTGCCCTGGCAGATGAAGGCCAATTAAGATTGGGCGGCGAAGAGCGAGAAGTCACCATTATGTTTGCTGACATCCGCAATTTTACCACCATCAGTGAAAAACTTTCCCCCGAAGGGGTAGTTAAAATGCTG
>DATIKD010000019.1:0-9726 GCA_035477965.1 Dehalococcoidales bacterium
GTTTCAGCCTCGCCGTTCGAGGCTTCCAGGATGACTACGAAGGACTCCATATGTCTCGCTGGCGCTCCAACATGACAGGAAAGGGAGTCCATCCCCCAGGTTGTCATCCTGGAGTCCCGATGCTCCTTTACTACTCATCGGGGCGAAGGATCCGGAGGGGAGGGGTTCGTCTAGACATGACTCCAGGGTTTGCCGCCCCTCGTCCAGATCCTTCAGCCTCGCCGTTCGAGGCTTCCAGGATGACTACGAAGGACTCCATATGTCTCGCTGGCGCTCCAGCCGGAGAATACTCGTTCTCAGGGATGGTAGGTCTCGATTAGTTTTAACGTGGTGTCAAGAATCACCTGAGCTTCAGTAAAGCCGGCGGCGTTCATTTTCTTCACCCAATCGTCCCAGAGCGGCATAGCCATCTCGGTCCAGCGAGCCATTTCCTCTTCCACCGGAACATAATCGATAATTTCGGCGCCGGCCGCCAGCACGGCGTCGCGGCCCTCGGCATCCGCCCGGTCAAAATAATTTTCACCCCAGTTGAGGGAGTATGCCAGGCCGCCCAGGCTGTTGAACTGGTGCCTGATATCGGGCGGCAGGGCTCTCCAGACGTTGTGATTGACAGCGATGCTGAAGTAGACCGTAAACAGCGGCAGATAGGTATAGTATTTTAGCAGATCGAATTGGCGGAAGGAGAGCAGGCTCTCCCAGGAGGTAGCGATTCCATCCAGCGCACCCTTTTCCAAATAGAGGTAGACATCTGGCATACCGATAGAAAGAGGCTCTGCCCCCAGGGTCTGGATGGCCTTGACCGGCGGTCCGGTCGGCACCCTGATTTTCAGCCCACGGATATCATCCAGGGTTTTCACCTGTTTTTGAGTAGTAGCCAGGAAGTAGGGTGAGGAAGCCCAGACCAGCAAGATGTGATTATCCGAAAACTGCTCGCGCAGTCTGGGGAACTGCTGGTACAGGTGCCAGAGAATGCCACTGGCCTGTCTGGAACTGGTAAAAGGCAGCATGGGCAGTGAGATAACGTTTGCCAGGGGAGTGCGATCCGCCCAATACCCGTGGAAAAGCCAGGCCATGTCGGTTATCCCGCTGCGTGTGGCATCCCAGGCGTCCGCTCCCTTGACCAGCGACTGTGAAAAATAGGGTTCGATCCGGATTTGGCCGCCGGTAGTCTTTTCGAGCAGGTCAAGCCAGGGTTGAGTAGTCTGTGAAACCCCCCACCCTTCAGGGGCGTTCTGGTCAGCAAATTTCAACGTGATAACCCCGTCCTTTTCGGTAAATGGGCGGGAGTTTGGCGGTATTCCGCAGCCAGCCAGCAAAAGCCCGGCCGCCAGCAGGCCAGCCAGCAGAGACCGGCAATATTTGGCGTAGTTGCCTCTGAACATCGGCTTAGGTTTCCACCTCCAGCGTGATACTGGTGCCTTGCCCGATTGATGACTGAATATTGATGCGCCCGTTCAACGCCTGCGTCCGTTGCTGCATTCCGATCAACCCCAGCTTTCCCTGGGAGACCAGTTCATCGTAATTGAACGGGCCTTGAAATCCCCGCCCATTGTCCGTTACGGAGGCCAGTATTGAATTGTCCCTGAACGTCAGGTTAACGCTCACCGAAGTTGCTCTTGAATGGTTCCTGGCGTTGTTCAGTGCTTCCTGCACAATACGGAAAACCAGCACGGTGATCTTTTTACTTACCTCGCGGGTTTCACCGTTGATACTTACCTGTATTCCCATTCTGCTCTCCTGCTTGAAACCGTCAACCAGCCAGTAGATGGCGGGCACCAGACCCAAATCGTCAAGCACAGTCGGCCGCAATCCGATGCACATTTTGCGCAAGTCCTGGGAAATTGAAATGATAGTGTTTTTTACCGATTCAGCCATTTCCCTGGCCCGAGGAGATTGCTCCAGGAGACTGTCCTGTGCCAGCATATTAGCCAGGGTGGCCACTCCCGCCATTTTTTGCAGCGAATCGTCATGTATCTCCTGCGATAATCTTCTTCTCTCATCTTCCTGGGCTTTGAAAACCTGCGAGATGTAGTTTTGTCTCTCATTCTCTCGCTCAGCCAGCACCTGCCGTTCCTTGTTCCGCCAGGTGAGGATCAGCGAAATCAGAATTACCACCAGCAGCGGCATCAGCGAATAAATAATATTTATGAAATGGTAAACCGGGTCCTGGCGAAAGGTCAGTATTTGAGGCAGGATTATGACCAGCGAGGCACACCAGACAATCAGTGCGCCGCGCCACCAGAAAACCAGTGCGGCATATATCAGAGGCACCAGATAAAGACTGCCGATGGCGTTATATCTGAACTCCAGCGTCTGTATGTTCCAGTAAAAGTCGGTCAGGCGATAGCCGAAAATATGTACCTGGTAATAAAAAACACTGATCAAAGCGACCAGCAGGATATTCGCCCAGAAATGGGGTGATAACAGCACCCGGCCGATCTGGTGCTGCCACGGTCGGATTGTCAATTTGGGAATTTTCATCGCACTAGCTCACTTAAACGGAAGAGGCCCGTCATTCAACCGAGGTCTTCGATGGTCAGTATCTCAGACTTGAGACCGGTAACAACAGCCTCGGTACGCGAACTGACTCCAAGTTTGTTGAAAATGGCGGTCAGGTTGGCTTTAACTGTTGTCACGGTGATGGAAACTTCAGAAGCAATTTCCTTGTTGCACATCCCCCGGGCAATCAACTTGAGGATCTGCAGGTCGCGGGCAGTCAGGTTTTTAGGTACCGCCTGAGGGTCTTTCCTGGCTTTCTGGGCGGGCATGGAGGTAATAATCTGCTGGAGAATGGAGGGGGTCAGGACGGCCTCTCCGGCTCTGATGGCACGGATGCCCTTGATGACGTTTTCTCCAAAGACTTCCTTGGTCAGGTAACCGGCAGCGCCAGCCTGAAGTATGCCCAATACGTGCTGATTATCAGCGAATACCGTCAGTACCAGGATAGCAATGCCGGGACAGTTTTTCTTGATTCGCCGGGTAGCCTCAAGCCCGTTCAACAGGGGCATGCCGATATCCATGATGACAACATCCGGCTTTAGTTCAGACGCCATCGCCACCGCCTCGACGCCGTTGCTGGCTTCGCCGATGATCTGCATGTCGGGTTCAGCCCCCAGCAGTATCCTGAGCGCCTGGCGCACGAACGGGTGATCATCTACTATCAATATCGTGATCCGCCGCGCCTCTTGCCCTTCGACGTTTTCGTTCTCTTTAAAGCTGTAGGTGGCTCTTTCCATATTCATATCCCGCTGGTAAAGGTTAGCCGGTTCCTGCGGGGAGGCGCTGGCCGGCTGTATACAGGTGGGACTATTTATTTTGTTTAATTCGACCCTGCATTTTAAATTTAGCAGAAGACTGTCGTATATAGCAAATCTATAGACTAAAGTATATGCCATACGGATATTAACGTGAATCATATTTCATGTTAAAATTAGTCCACCATGGGTGTTTAGGCCTGTGTTCAAGATTAACGGGTTATGAGAACCAGGCCTGAATTAGCGTTTACCCCGTTGCTTTCTTAAGTTACTCAAAGGTTCTCAATCTTAAATTTCCGGCTTTCTCTCCCCTGTCGGTTGTACCGGCAGGCCGGCTGGTGTAAACTATATCACTAGTGTGAAAATAGCGGGTCCGGCGATCCGGCCGGGCCGGAGACTTATTTCGAGTAAGGAGATAGTCTGATTATGGTTGCACAACCGGTAAACACTGAAGCAACTCGTCCCCGCCGGACCATACTGGGCCGGATTGTACGTTATTTAGGTTATGGGATTGATCCCCTGAGCAACTGGGTGGGAGGCTCAATCGCCGCCGCAATAACATTCTTCATGATGGCCATCACGTTTGCCGACGTAATTGGACGCGGGATTTTTAACACTCCGGTCGCCGGTACGCTGGAACTTACCGAATACGGGATGGGCGTTATGGTGGCTTTCGGCATAGCCTATTGTGCATTTCGCAAGGGACATATCCAGGTCGATATCATCACTCTATTTGTGCCCAGAAAGGTTAGACATGTCATGGACATGGTGGCCTACCTGTGTTCCGCTGCTTTTTTTGCAGTTATCACCTGGCAAACCTGGCTGCATGTCTGGGGCACGCACAAGGACGGGCTGACTTCAGCGGTTTTGCTGATACCCACCTGGCCTTTTGTTTTATTGGTAACAATTGGAGCGGCTATACTGGTGCTGGTTTTTATACGGGACCTTTTAGATGCTATTGACAAGGTAGGCGCATAATATGGAACCGATAGTTGTTGGCTATTTAGGAATCGGAGTTTTAATCCTTTTACTCTTTACCGGTATGCATATCGGTGCGGTGATGGGAATTATCGGATTTGCCGGCATCGTTTACCTGCTGGGTTGGGGTCCGGGTCTGGGAATATTGCAAACCGTTCCCTATAACACCTGGGCCAACTATAATTTCAGCGTTATTCCGCTTTTTGTCTTGATGGGTGAATTTTGTTTCCGGAGTAAAATCAGTACCGATCTTTACACAGCCGCCTATAAATTTCTGGGTGGGTTGAGGGGCGGTCTGGCCATGGCTACGGTCGGCGCCTGCGCCGCTTTCGCGGCCGTCAGCGGTTCATCCATCGCCACTGCCGCAACCATGGGAACGGTGGCCCTGCCGGAAATGAAAAAACGGAATTATGATATGAGCCTGGCGACCGGTTCAGTGGCCGCCGGAGGAACACTGGGCATCCTCATTCCCCCCAGCGTGATTCTAGTTGTCTACGGCATGCTTACCATGCAGTCCATCGGCACACTTTTCCTGGCCGGGTTCGTGCCCGGCGTCTTGCAGGCAATCCTGTTCATCCTGCTGATCGCATTTATATGCTGGAGAAATCCCTCCCTGGGTCCCGGGGCCGAAAGATTCGGATGGAAGGAGAAATTTCTTTCCTTGCGTTCTGCCTGGATCGTGGTATTACTCTTTGTCATCGTGATCGGCGGCATCTATGCCGGTTGGTTCAGCCCGACTGAAGGCGCCGGCGTCGGTGCCGCAGTAGCCTTTATATTCGCTCTGGCTCGTCGGACGATGGGTTGGAAGGGCTTCCGCGCAGCGCTTCTGGAAACCGCCCGCACTTCCGGAATGATCTTTTTCATTATGTGCGGAGCGATGATATTGGGTTACTTCTTCGCCATTACGCGTTTGCCGCATGAATTTGCCACCATGGTGTCCGGTTTCGAACTCAACCCCTATGTGATATGGATTCTGATCATCATACTCTACCTGGTGCTGGGTTGTCTGATGGATACCATGGCCATGGTACTTTTGACCGTTCCCATAATTTTCCCCCTGATGTGCGGACCGGCCGGTCTGGGTTTCGACCCCATCTGGTTCGGCATAATGGTGGTGATTGTAGCCGAGACGGGTATGATTACCCCGCCCGTGGGTATGAACCTCTTCGTAATCAAGGGTATGGCGCCGGAAGTGCCGACTATCCAGATATACAAGGGCATTTTGCCTTATGTAGTGATGAATATTTTCATCCTGTTCCTTTATACCCTGGTGCCAGGAATCATCCTGTTCCTGCCCGCTTTACTGGGTTGATTTAGTATCTGTATAAAAATTTTTGAGGAGGTATTGGATTATGAAAAAAATGGTATTGATCGTCATGACCCTGGCACTCATCAGCAGCCTGGTAATCGGTTGCGCTCAGGCTACCCCCACTCCCACTCCCACTACGCCAACCGCTCCCGTTGCCCAGCCTACGCCAACCACTCCCGCTTCTCCGACTACCCCCGCTGTTCCAGCCAAAACCTGGAATCTCCGGTTTTCCTTTGAGCAGGCACCCACCGCACCTTATTCCGTTTGGGGGCATGCTCCCTGGGCCGCCAGCATCGAAGCCGCCACTAAAGGCAGAGTCAAGGTGACTTTGTATGATTCCTCCAGTTTGAGCACGTCCAGAGAAATCTGGAATTCCGTTCAGACGGGTGTCGCCGACCTGGGCTGGCTTTTCACCGGTCTGTTCCCCGGACAGTTCTCAATTGCGGAAGTCAGTTGTCTGCCTTTCCTTTTCCCCAACGCCGAAGTCGGCAGCCGCACTACCTGGGCTCTTCTACAGGAATTCCCAGAGATTCGAAAGGCCTTTGACGGCGTGGTCATGCTGACAGCCTGGACCACCGATCCTTATTTCATGATCAGCCGCTCGAAGCATTATACCACCGTGGCCGATTGGAAGGGACAGAACGTTCGCGCTCCGGGCGGCCCGCCCACCGATTTTGTGCGAGCTATGGGCGCCAATCCCATGTCCGTTCCCATGCCGGACTGCTACCTGAGTCTGCAGCGGGGTGTTTTTGATGCCATGCTGGCCCCGGCTGAGGCTTATGTCGGCTGGAAATTGCATGAAGTCGCTCCTTACGTAACCTATTTCGGCTCAGTCCAGATGTACCATGCAGTCATCATGAACCAGAAAGTTTGGAACGAGATGCCGAAAGAAATCCAGGATCAGATTATGAGCGTATCCGGTGAAGTCGGCGCTGTTCTGTACGGCGGTGGCGTTTTCGACCGGGCTTATCAAGAGGTTAATACTTTAGTCGCCGCTTCCGGTGGTAGAATTCGCGAAGTTCGTCTGCCTGATGCTGAGCTCCAGAGATGGATCGAAATCGCCGGTAAACCGGTCTGGGATGGCTGGGTTACCGCTCGCGAGGCCGCAGGTTTTACCAACGCGCGCGCTATCCTGGAAAGGGCTAAAGCTCTCTCCGCCAAGTTTGCCGCTCAACCCAGTATGGTCAAGAAATAAATCACGGTTTGGACCGGTCGGTGGTTGTATCCACCGGCCGGTTTCTATCCCCCCGGCTTCCTGGTACTATCTTACGTAATCTACTTTACATTGATGTTGTCTTTCCGTCACCCCGATTCAACTTCCGCCTGAAACCGGGGGCAACTATCTGAGAGCGGATGCCTGGGGCCTTTTTATTTGCTTTATTGCACTGGAAGCCTGGACGTTAGAAATCGGCCGAAGCATCTGGGGCGGGGTGGCAAACCCTGGAGTCATGGCTGTTTAAAGGCCCCTCCCCGCCGGATCCTTCGCCCCGATGAGTAGTCAAGGAGCATCGGGACTCCAGGATGACAACGAGGGGGTGGATTCTTCGCCCCAATCAGGGGATAAGGCGCTCTCGGGGCTTGATAATGACAACCGCCCTGTCATGCCGGAGGCCACGAATGGCGAGGCCGAAGCATCCCGAGGAGGGTCAGCCGTTTGCCATGCCAAAGGCACCATGCGTTGTCACGCCGAAGGCCTCGAATGGCGAGGCCGAAGCATCCAGATTCCCTCCGTCGTTGTCATCCTGGAAGCCTCGAATGGCGAGGCTGAAGGATCTGGATGAGGGGCGGCAAACCCATAAAATAACCTTTTACCACGAGAAAGAATGATTTTAACCCAGTGTTCAATCATACTGCGCATTATTTGGACAGCATTGTTCTAAAATATTGGTTTTTTGCACCCGGATGGTCTAACTCTTACAGTCACCCAAAGCCATCAGGCGGTTGAACAGTATCTTTTGATTGACGGAGGTGTCTCATGGCTAATAATAGCCGCCGGACTAACCCTCACTTGTCCGATCAAGGGCAACAGGATTCATTTGTCAAAGGTTTGGGGTTTTGCGCTCATGGCTTTGACGCCAATTCTTCCGTGGTGGATGTCAAAGAAGGCAGGATCGTCCGCATCAAACCCCTGCACTTTGATTGGAAATACGATCCCAGTGAATTCGCTCCCTGGAAGATGGAGGCTCGCGGTACCACTTTCAGACCTGCCATGCAGTCACTTATTCCGGCTTTCAGCCTGGGCTACAAGCAGAGAGTATATTCTCCCAACCGCATTCTTTACCCTTTAAAAAGGGTCGATTGGGACCCGGACGGCGAGAGGCGCACCCAAAACCGCGGGAAAAGCAAATATGTGCGCATCTCCTGGAATAAGGCCCTGGATATCATCACTGCGGAACTCAAAAGGGTTTTTGCCACATACGGGCCCTATGCCGTGCTTTCACAGTCTGACGGACATGGCGAAACCAAAGTCGTGCATGCTCCTCACGGCTGCCAGAACGATTTGCTGGATCTGCTGGGTGGTTTCACTCTGCAGACTCGTAACCCTGATAGTTGGGAAGGCTGGTATTGGGGGGCCAAGCATGTCTGGGGCATGGAACCGGTAGGGCAGATGCAGCCGACCATCAATGTTGTACCCGATATCGCCCAGAACAGTGACATGGTGTTATTTTGGGGCTGCGACCCGGAGACCACCCCGGCGGCTTTTGACGGCCAGATGGCCAGCCGGGTCTGCTACTGGTGGAATGGACTTGGTATACGTTCTATCTACATTTGCCCCGATTTGAATTATGGAGCTGCCATCCATGCGCATAAATGGATTCCCATCAAGCCCAATACGGATGCCGCTCTGCTGCTGGCGGTGGCCCATGTCTGGCTGAAGGAGGGCAGTTACGATCAGGAATATGTCAGAACCCATACCTTCGGCTTCGAAAAATTTGTTGAATATGTCAACGGCCTGGAGGACGGGATTCCCAAGACTCCGCAGTGGGCATCTGAAAAATGCGGAATTCCCACCTGGACGATTAAAGCTTTGGCCCGGGATTGGGCGCGTAAAAAAACCTCCATCGCTCACGGCAACGGCGGGCCCGGCATCCGGGGGCCGTATGCCACTGAAAGAGGACGTCTTGAGGTGCTTTTGTTGGCCATGCAGGGACTGGGTAAACCGGGAGTCCACCAGGTCAAGATGCTGGAATGGGGTTTAAGATCGGAGCGGGCTACTAATCCGATGCCAGTGGGCAAGTTTATTCCCCTGCCCGGCCGTGCTTACAGAGGCAAGATTTACGCATCCAGCCCCCAGTTTACCGAGCAACTGAAGAAAAGTTCAGAATCCGGCAAACTGACCGGTTCGCTTACACCCCGGCAGTTCATTCCCAAAAACCTGATACATGATGCCATTCTGAATCCTCCCATAAGCTGGTACGGCACCACTCTGAACAGGTCACCACTGGAGGATCAATTTGTTAAATACACCTATCCGGCTGAAGGCTGTCCCGAAGTCCGCATGATCTGGACCGATACTCCCTGCTGGATTACTTGCTGGAACGACAGCAATAGCTATATCAGGGCTTTGCGCAGTCCCAAGATCGAGTTTATCCTGGCCCAGCATCCCTGGTTGGAAAACGATTGTCTTTTTGCCGATATCATTCTGCCGGTCAACACTAAACTGGAAACCGCAGATATCGCGGCGGATAACATGGGCGGGCAATATCGTCTGCTTTTGCATGAAAAACAGTGCATTGAACCCATCGGCGAATCAAAAAGCGACTACGAAATTGCCTGCCTGGTGGCCGAGAGACTGGGTTTACTGGAGAAGTATACCGGCGGAAAGACAGTTCCTGATCTGATCCGGGAGGGTTTTGAGAGTTCGGGTGTGCAGGAAATGATTTCCTTTGAACAGTTCCAGGAAAAAGGCTATTACGTGGTACCGACCGATCCCGCCTGGAACAAAATTCCGGTCGGGTTGCATAAGTTTAATATTGACCCTGAAAACAATCCGCTCAAGACCCCCTCCGGGAAGATCGAATTTTATTCACAGAACCTGGCCAAACACTTTCCGAATGATCCGGAAAGACCTCCGGTGCCGCACTGGATTGAAAAAGGGGAAAGTCACGATGAAGCGCTTTCCAGCCAAAGGGCCGAGCTCTATCCTCTTTTGATCATGTCCAACCACGGGCGCTGGAGAGTGCA
>DATIKD010000020.1:0-12781 GCA_035477965.1 Dehalococcoidales bacterium
CCGGAGTATCCGGATAGGTAGAGCCCTGCCCTTCGAAGATATCAATAATAAAGCGAGCAATGTCTTCTTTTTCTTCCAGGTTCATACCGGCCATCGGCTCATCCAGAAGAAGCACTTCAGGTTCAAGGGCCAGTGCACGCCCCAGTTCAACCCTTTTACGCATACCATAAGGCAGTGAGCCGACTACAGTCTTGCGGATGGGTTCAATCTCCAGGAAATCAATTATGTCCTCAACCACTCTGCGGTGCCGGATTTCTTCCGTGTGGGCCGGTCCGAAATAGAATGCGCCAGTGATAAAATTCTGTTTCATCAACACGTGGCGGGCAGCCATGATATTATCCAGTGTGCTCAGACCGCTGAACAACTCAATATTTTGGAAAGTGCGGGCCAGGCCCATTCTGGCGGCCCGGTCCGGACGGATGCGGGTGATGCGCTCATTTTTGTAGTAAATTTCGCCTTTTTGGGGTTTGTAGAACCCATTGATGCAATTCAAAACGCAGGTTTTACCAGCCCCATTGGGTCCGATGATAGCCAGGATTTCGCCCCTTTTGATTTCCAGGCTGACATCTGTCAGAGCTTTGACCCCACCGAAGGAGAGAAACAGATTCTCGATCCGTATCACAGTTTCTTTGGTTTTGGCTTCAGGTTGATTGGATGTGGCCGGTAGGCTGGTTTCAGTCATTTATCGGCTGGCCTCCTCGGTAAAAACACTTTGCTTGTAGGCTGTAACGCGCTGACAATCTTCCCCTTCACACTTCAGAGTGCGTTTTAAATGCCGGGTTTTCTGCTTAACCAGGGCACGGGTGATGTCATTCTGTTCGGAGTATTTTTTACAGCCGGTACAGCGCAGGCTGCCGTCTTTGTTGATAATTACGGTGACTTCATCATCCACGGCTTCGCATAAAATAGTTTTGGCTGTCATTTGCCAGTTAGTCATATAAAACCAACCTGCCCTTCATCAATAGTTAAATCCTACCATTCATAAACCATATTTTCAAATCACTGTAACTTGAAACCGGGTGGTTTCCTGAAGATATCTTTTTTATTTGATCTTATTCGGTTTAGGTAAAAATAAACCAATGCCTAATTCAAGACCAGAAGCTTGAAAGCCGCATAAATAGCAAACAAAACGATGAGGCCCAGAACCGCGAACAAAGTGTAAGTGGCCAGCTTCATCCGGCCGAATTTATACCCCAGGTAGTCGCCAATAAGCATGGCGAAGGCCACAGCAACGATGATGGACAGGACGGTAATTGCAGTCTTTAGTTCCATAGTTACACCTCAAAAATTATTATAGTAATCCAGTGGATTTATATCCCGGAAAGTTTTTACCTAAAACAGCAAATGCGACAGTAACGATGATGGACAGGACGGTGATAAAAGTTTATTGTTCCCTTTACACACCTCAAAGCTTATTATAGAAATTTACCGTCGTTCTGGCAACAGTCCGCTAGGATAATTCAAATCGGTTTGTCAGTTCGTTATCATTAGTCACCTTTCTGAATTAACATAATCACTCATTTATGCATCAGGTACTCTACCTGCAAGAAGAGTACCTGATGCGTAAAAACGATATTTATGGTAAGCCGCCAGATTGAGAAACAAACTTGTTCTTACTAAATATGAATCAAACGGGATATGACGCAATATGCGCCGGAATTTCAGAGTTGTCCGAAGGCGGGATAAAACCAGGCCGTTTTTACTGCATCAACTGCTGCAGGGCCTGGCGGCTGGTCAGCCGGGAAGCATTATCCAGATATTGCCTGAGAGAAGAACTCTTCTGCCGGAGTTGTCTGAACTGGTCACCGATGGGGTCAACCGAGATTTCGGTATAGGCGTAAGAGCCGTGAAAAGCGAAATAAGCCTGGTTCAACTTACGGATGGCGTAGCCCTGGCCGACCAGTATTTGACGTTGTCTTTCCATATACTGCTCAGCTTCAACAACCTGTCCGGCGGCCAGCAGGGAATCAACTTTTAAACGAGTTTCCCGCATTACCGCGTTAAAATCGAAAGCCGGCGGATCAATTATTACCGGCGGCCTGTCTATAACCGGATAGTATTTTGCATAATAGCGCTGGAAGACCAGGTCGCCGATTTCTTGCGCGGCAATGCCCACGGCAGTCTCATTCAGGGAGGCAATATCCGGGTCACTAATGAGCCCGACCAAATCCAGAACATAACGGAAACCCAGAGGGCGGAAGGCCATAAATTTATGCAGCCATTCTTCGGCAATTACGCCCAGAATGTGTTTCATATTGGATGATTCAATGACAAAACTGGGATAGGTCGCCCCCAGACCGCCCAGCGGAATCACCAGGGCTGAGACATTCTGCTGCTCCAGAGTCGACTCCATGCGCTCGATTTCCTCGGCAGAGATATCCGCCCGGATGATGCTTTCTCTCATGCGTTCAATTTTTTGCCGCGGTGAAACTACGATGAGGTTCAAGCCAGACTCTATCTTAAAAGAAACCGGTGGAAGGGTTAGCTTAAACCAGCTATTGGCAAACGGGTTGAATATTCCGCTATCCGCCAGGGCTAAGCTGATTTGCTCCGAGAGGATTCTTTGAATCCCCGGCCTCAAACTCTCCAGGCGTTGGTTTAGCTCATTTTCCTTGGCAACCAGGTCGGACAGCCCGTTATGACGACCGGCAGCCCGAGCCTGATTAGTCTGAAACCTGATTCTTTCCAGTTCAGCCACGGACTGAAAATAAGCCACAACCCAGCCTTCGATATCAATTCCGGAGGGAATCACGTCGGTTGTTCTGGCCTGTAAAAGTGTTTTGAAAGTGGAAAATCCCCAACCCAAAAAATCGAAGGTATACGGATTAACCGCTTCTTGATAGGCTGATTCAAAGGCAGCGCCGCGCTCTGTTGTTCCGGTGCAGCTCAAAGATACCAGCACCAGGACTAAAACGAAAACAACGGAGGCGACCCGAATAAAAGCCTTTTTAGCTGCCATGACTGCCTTTTTCAACCAGTTCGGCAATCCGTGTAAGTGAAAGCCCGGTTGATTCATTTATCACAATATCAGCGTAACTATCGTGCGGGGTATCGCTGAGGGTGATAATAACCAGTTTAGCTCCCCGCCGTTTGGCGATGATGGGCATCTGAGCGGCCGGATAGACTACCAGGGAGGAACCGGCTACGACAAATACCTCACAGTTGGAGGATTTATGTTCCGCGGCCTGTATGGCTTCGGCCGGCAGGGATTGCCCAAAAGAAATGGTGGCCTGTTTTAAATAGCCGCCGCAGGGACATTCCGGGGCTTTCTCACCGGTCCGGTCCATCAGGTCTTCAATTTCCTGCCGGGGCCAGCGTCTTCCGCAGGAAAGGCAGGAGACCCACTTAAGAGTACCATGCAACTCTATCACTTTTTCATCCGGAACGCCGGCTGCCTGGTGCAGACCATCCACGTTCTGAGTTATCACGCTGTCCAACTTTCCCATTTTGAACAAATCTGCGATGGCGTAATGCCCCTTATTGGGTTTGGCCTGAGACATGGACGGCCAGATGGCGCGTGAAAATCCCCAGTAATGCTCGCGGCTGGCCCGGCTGTCGACAAATTTATCGAAGGTAAGTTCCTCCGGGTTCCATTGGTGCCAGAGCCCGCCGGGACTGCGGAAATCCTGAATACCGGATTCCGTACTGATGCCGGCCCCGGTGAAAACCACGGTTTTACTGGACTGCTGGATGAAATCTGCCACTGCTTTGAAATTATCCATTTACTGCTCCTCTTATCAAATTGCCCCATTCCGGCTCTTTTTTTATTATAAAAGGTTAAGGGGAGAGCTTCAAAAAAGCGGAGCCTTCCAGCTGGTGGTATAATTGAAAAGACAGCAATTTTTAAGTGATTCTGGAAAAACGGATAATCGAGTTTAAGAGGGCTTTTTGCACTGAATAAAGAGTGAAAACATGAAGGATTATTATCAAATTCTGGGAATTTCAGAAAAGGCTGATGATGAAGAGGTTCGAAAAGCTTTTCGTAAACTGGCCTTCCAGTACCATCCGGATAAAAATTTGGGCCGCGAAAAACAAGCCGAAGCGAAATTTAAAGATATCAATGAGGCTTATGCTGTTCTAAGTGATAAGGTCAAAAGGCAGCAGTATGATTTGGCCCGCCAGAGCGGAGCAGCCGGTACTGCCTTTGGCTCTCAACCCGGATTTAGATACTCACAGCAAGATATTTTTAAGGACGCTTTCACCAACCGTGCCTCAATGGATGATTTCAACCGGATATTCGGGCAGGCCGGACTGCGTTTTGACCCGGAATTTCTGAACAGGGTCTTTTTCAACGCCAATAATGTTGTTATCCGATATTATACCTATTCCAATGTGAAGCCCCAGGCTACTTCTCATTCCGGCAACACTTTCAATACTCAAAGCGAAATACAGGCACAGCCTTACAGATCAAAACCCGGATTGATGGAGCGCATGGCGGCCAGGACTACGTTCAAACTTAGCCAGTTCATTTTGAAAAGACTGTTTGGTATACAGATGCAGGAACCCGCGCCTGAACTGGATATGGAGAGGGATTTTGAAATCGATGCGGCTAAAGCGGTGGATGGCGGTGAACAACTTTATATTCATAAAAACTGGTTAAAAACCAGAAAACTGATGGTAAAAATACCGTCCGGCATTCAATCCGGGACTAAAATCCGCCTTCAGGGATTGGGGCGCCGGAAGGGCAAGCGGCGTGGGGATTTGTACTTAAGAGTGACAATACGCCCGCCAGGATGACCGTCTCTGAAGATTCATTATTTGAACAGGCGGAAAAATCGGTCCTGATACTCTTCAAAAACTCCCCAGCGGTCAAGTTCGGTTTTTAACACGGCGGGTTCCAGTTCGCCTTTTTGCACCAGTTCAAACAGTCCCTCAATCCGCACCCGGGCATCGGCCGGCATGCCGCTGGCGTCCATATGCAGCAGTCCTTGCTGTTGAAGCTGCATAACATTAAACGGCAGTGAGCGATCGGTTATTTCATAGATAAACTTCAGGATAGAGACATCCCAAAGCATATCCTCTCCCTTTATAATTGAGGCTAATGGGTCGCCTTTTTTATCAATTTCAGAGTTCAGCCTATCTACCACTATTTCCAGCTTATCTGAAACCAGGTTCATTTCTTTAGGTTCATTACGGTAGGCGTAAAAAAGACCGGGTGAGTTGGGGTTGATGTTATCCATCAGCATCTTAAAATATTTGGTAGCTTCAGGGCTGAAACCCTGGACCCTGGAAAGATAATATGGCGTCACAATCTTGGGGCGTTCAGCCACCACCCGGCCTTCACGGATAACCGTCTCATGCCCGCTAATTAACTCATTATAGGTCGCCTCCGCCACCAGATAGTAATAAACATTGGTGGAGCCGAAGGTGGACAAGCTCTGTTTGGGCGGCCGTAATACCTGGGTTTTTATTACCGCCTCACGTATTCTCTCTTCTGATTCCATAGGAAATCATTCCTGCCGTTATGGCCGTGTTTTTTCTGGTCAGGTTCTGCGGTCTATCAGTTTATCTGGTCTAACTGGGCTTTCAAATCACCCAAAACCTGAACATACTGGCCATCCAGTTGTGTTTTGATTTTTCGCCATTCCTCTAAAAACTGCGGCTGTTTTTCAACATCGATTCGCATATTGGCAGCCTTACTGCCCATCTGCTGCTGGAGGGCTTGCTGGACTTTCAGACTGAAGTCCTCTTTCAAATTTTGATAAGCCTGCTGGCGCTGCTGCTCTCCAACCCCGGAATAATGCGAAAAAATTTGGGCGATCTGTTTTAATATAGCATCTGTTTTGGTTTTTTCGGTCTTGATTATTTTGATACCATCCAAAGCCAGTTTATTGGTTTTCTGGATATTTTCGTTGACCGGCAGATTAACGTTTTTAATTAGAATATTATAAATCCCCCGTGTGATATAGGGCGCGGCTTTTTTTTCAATTTTGGCTATTTCGGGCTGCAGTTGAATATCGCCCTTCAAATAACGGGCCGCCATTTTTTCACCTTCCGGCAGATACTTCCATTCCATCCGTTCCTGCTCAGTTGGTTCACCCATAGCGTTGATTTTTTCCATGGCTATTTCACGCGCACTTTTAATATCGCTCACTTGTTTACTCCTGTTGCAGTACTCTCTATCTCTATATTATCGCATTATTGTTAATTCCGATAGCCCACCCAAATATTCGCGGTTTAAAGTTCCAGTGATTTTTTCCAGTCTTCTGGTTTTGAAGATAAAAATGGTCGTGGGTTCTCCAGAGTAAAAACGACTGCAGTTGCGGGTCTAATTTAAGGATAAACGGCAACATAAAGGGTGACTGTCATCGTCAACTGCGGAGGGCTTATACCCGGATTTCACGGAGTGTCAGCGGTCAGACTTAACCGATAAAGACTGTCTCTCCGGTTTGAGAAGTATCATAGCCCCCCATCTCACCCACCACCTGTTTGAATTCCTGGCTTCGGATGATATTTAGTAATTTGATAAAGGGCGGGCTGTTAAAATTTTTGGCCGGTATAACCAGATCAAACCTTTCTTTGGTAAAAGGAATAAAAGTCAATCCGCAAGAACTGGCCGCCGCCTGGATTCCCAGGGCCACATCGGCTTCGCCGCGCGAAACGCTCAACGCTACTGCCAGATGCGTGTCCAATTCTTTTGAATAGCCCTTAATGCCGGCGGGTAAAATACCCATTTCGCGTAATTTGTAGTCCAACCAGACGCGGGTACCCGAACCTTTCTGGCGGTTTACAAAGGTAACATCAGACCGTCTCAGGTCTTCCGGAGAAACAATATTTTTAGGATTGCCGGCGGCTACCATGAAACCCTGAGTGCGGTTTGCCAGATGCACCACTGCAACCTTTATACCGGGCAGAATTTGCCGGATAAACGGGTCGTTGTATTCACCGGTTTTATCATCCAGCAGATGAATGCCGGCCATATCGGCATGGCCTTCCTTTAATGCCAGCAAACCTCCCAGGCTGCCGGCTGCGGTTATTTTTATTTGTATGCCGGAATTCTGCATTTTGAGGTGGCTGACCAGCAGGTCCAGCGCCAGGTCATTGCTGCCGGCAATATGGATGCGGCTCGGGTTTTGGCTATCTTCAGCAGCAGTGTAGCTTTCTCTCTGTACTTTCCAGCGGGCTAACTGGAGGGTAAAAGCGGCTTCCAGTTCTTCCGGTTTATATCCCTGACTCAAAGTTTCCAGAATCAGATTGTTAACTGATCCAGCCAGACGGTTTTGACGCAACGGAATTCTCTGCGGGCTATCGTTTTCACCCAGCACAATAGTGCCTCGCCGCCGGCTGGCACCCAGAATGCCTTCCTGTTCCAATTCCTGGTAAGCCCGGGCGACAGTGGCGGGATTAATGCCCAGTTGCTGGGCCAATTCTCTGACTGTGGGCATTCTCTCACCGGGTTTTAGCTGATTGCCGGCTACCATCTGTTTTATCTGATCAACAATTTGTTTATATATCGGGGAGTTGGCTATTTCACTGACTCTGATTTTCATATCCTGCCCCCACTATCTTCCAAAATGTACGAGGAAGACTGATACAATTATACTACCTGGGGGGAAAAAGTTTAAGAGGGCACCGCAGCCCTCTTAAACTATAAGGAGGAGATGAAAATCCTGACCTCGAGCAGTCTATTTGAAGTTGATTACCGGATCAATAAAACCCGGTGTGGTTCTCTGTAAAACCAGGGTTGAACCTGAAGCAGTGGTTACCTGTATGTTGAAAGTCGTATTCGCACCCAGCGGATTAGCTGCCAGAAGATTGGCCAGATTGCCTCCGTTGGTGCCGACAACCGGACTGCCAATTTTGATCTGGAAAAGCTCTCCGCTGTCCAGCAGGTTATCGTCGCTGCTGTAGCCGATGGGCGTCACGGTCCAGTATAGATTATCGAACTTTTGACGGCCGTCGTAATAGGATATTACTACCCGGTTTTGGCTGCCGGGGGCACACAAGCCGTTATTTAAAGGAGATGGATCAGGTGGGGTAAAATCAATCGGATTACCGCGCATAGCACAACCCAGAGTAAAAGTAATCTGGCTGATAAACCCATTGGCTCCGGGATTCTCGGCTATACTGACCACTCCACCTTTTAGAACTACAGAACCCTGCGCATCCTGAACACCCTTGTAAATCGCCTCTTGTGATTTCTGCGAAGCAAATAATCCGGATGATAAAGCTACATAAGCAAAGACTGAGGCTACCACAACAAATGCGATCAAGATGATAGCGGTTTCGATACCAGTGATACCCTTCTGGGTCACTTTTAACCGCGTGAAGGCTGTTTTGAGCATTTCCGGCCTCTTTGAACAATTCTGCAAATTACTATTAACGATATCATTACAGACGGTGTTGAGGCTAGTGAAAAAATACCCATTTTTGCCGGTGTTAATACCCAAAACAAGTAAAAACAGCAATCTTGCCCGTGACTGCGATTTCTGGGCAGTGCCGTTTTCGAGGTCAGCAAAAATGCGGGGGCAAACCCGCATCTTTATTTTTCGTTGAGTGACTATAAACTAAGTGACATACTTCCCAATCAGGAACTCGTATTTTCGCTTCTGATGCAGTGTTATTCCGGCTGGATTCGTGACAATAGCGGTTTCTAAGGCCGAAGCGCACTGGCAGTCACGCCTGTCCGGAAGGTGCGCTACAGCCAGTTTGATTATCTCTTTGGCCGCGGAGATATTTTTTTGCATGCAACTGATAATCACATCAGCGGTAACATGTTCTTCCTTCCAGCAATCATAATCTGTGACACAGCATAAACTGGCATAACATATCTCCGCCTCACGGGCCAATTTGGCTTCGGGGAAGACCGTCATCCCGATTACACTGGCTCCCCATGAGCGATAAAGATTGGATTCAGCCCGGGTGGAGAAAGCCGGACCTTCCATGGCAATATAAGTGCCGCCCAAATGCACCGCCGCACCGGCAGATTGAGCCGCCTTGAAAATGGTTTGACTTAGCCGCGAACAAAAGGGATCGGCCATTGAAACATGAGCCACCACCCCTTCACCAAAAAAGGTGTTGCGGCGGCCGGAGGTGCGGTCTATTACCTGATCTGGCACCAGCAGTTCGCCCGGTTTTATGTCATCTCTGAAGCTGCCGCAGGAGTTGATGGCAATAATAAACTCTACTCCCAGGGACTTGAGAGCGTAAACATTAGCTAAAGAGGGGACCTCATTAGGCAGAAGATGATGGTACCGTCCATGCCGCGGCAGGAAAGCCACTCCAGTGCCCATTAATTGGCCTGTTACTATATCATCACTGGTTTCTCCAAAAGGCGTGTCCACGTGTACTACCTGGATATCCGTCATGCCTTCGATCTGGTAAAGCCCGGTTCCGCCGATTACCCCTATTTTAGCCGCAGCCATCCTTAAAATCCTCCTCTGGCAGTTTTATTCGGGTTGTTTAATTATGTCAAACTATCTTTAAGTTTAAAACCGGTTATTCAACTTGCCGGGCTAATTCAGTGTGATACTGCCCGCGCACTATCCCTTTTTCAGTCACTATCGCAGTTATATATTCATGCGGGGTGATATCAAAAGACGGATTGGCCGCTTTTATCCCTTTGGGAGCGCTCTTTACTCCCTGGAAAGAAGTTACTTCTTCAGCAGAGCGTTCTTCTATGATGATTTCTTTACCCGAGTAAATAGATAAATCCAGGGTGCTGGTCGGGGCGGCGATGTAGAAGGGTATCCCATGCTCTTTGGCCAGCACTGCCAGAGTGTATGTGCCGATTTTATTGGCGGTATCCCCGTTGCGGGCAATCCGGTCTGCGCCGGTGATTACGGCCTGGATTTTAGCCTGACGCATAAAAGTGCCGGCCATTGAATCAGTTATTAATGTGAATGGAATGCCGGCCCTCTTCAATTCAAAGGCCGTCAAACGGGCGCCCTGCAGAAGTGGACGGGTCTCGGTTGCCATTACATGAATTGGGTGGCCATCTTCGAAGGCTTTCTTAATAATTCCCAGGGCGGTGCCGCATCCACCAGTAGCCAGCGCTCCGGCATTGCAATGGGTCAGAATAGTGCCACCATCATTTAAAAGCGCAGCACCAAAGCGGCTGATTTGTTCGTCAGACAAGATTTGTTCTTGATGTATTTTGACCGCTTCCCGGATCAAATCCTCACGGATCCGGGAGATGCCCTCTCCCCTGGCAATAATTTTCTGCTGGCGTTCCAGAGCCCAGAAAAGATTGCGGGCGGTGGGGCGGCTTCTCCACAGTGTTCCTATCACCTTGTTTAGCCGGTTTTTAAACAACCGGAGGCTGTCCGTCTCTGTTTCCAGAGCTCCCAGAGCTGTTCCGTAAGCGGCAGCAATTCCGATGGCCGGAGCACCCCTCACTGCCAGCCGTTTGATGGCTGCAACCAGGTCTTTATAGTCACTGATTTTTAGATAGCATTCGCGGCCCGGCAGGCGGGTCTGGTCCAACAAAATTAGCCGGTTGTTTTCCCATTTCAGCGGTTGGAGTTCGGGCATAAGCACCTCCAAAGGCAACCTGATAATCTTAATTATACTCGTTTTGGTTTGAAAATTGTGGGAAAACCAGGAACCAGACGACTGCAGCAGTCCAGATCCGGCTTTGTTTTGGTATAATGTTCTATATGAACGTCTTTTTCCTAACTTTTCAGGCGGTCGCGGCCTTATTGGGCATCGGCATTCTCGGATTCTGGATTATCGGCCGCCGCAAGCTCCCCTCCAATGTTCTGGGATTGTTGAATTCCATTGCCATTGACATCACATTACCCTGCCTGGTGCTGGGAAATTTGTTGACTAGATTTTCCCCTCAGGATTTAGCGGGCTGGTGGAGTATACCTCTCTGGTTTTTCGGCTTTCAGGGGTTTATACTGGTTTTATCGCTTTTATCGGCCTATCTGGTCAACCGCCAGTTTCGCAGTGAATTTTCACTCAGCCTTTTTTTGCAGAACGGGATGTTCTTCCCGCTAATCATCATCACCGGCCTTTTCGTCTCTGAGCCCGGCATCTACCTGGTGACACTCTTTCTTTTTTCTTTCATCCATCCCACCATTGCCTTTACAGTATATCCTTATTTCTTCCGCAACCAGAAGAATAGCTCCAGTCTGAACTGGCAAAGGCTTATAAATCCGGTAATGATTGCAACGGTTGCCGGCATCCTCCTGGGTGTCACAAATCTAACACAATATGTTCCTGACTTTATTACCATGATAGTAACCCTGGTGGGCGCCATGGCATTGCCGCTTTTCATGCTGATACTGGGCGGCAATATTTATAATGACTTCAAACAAAACAAGGACTCGGGGAAACGGTTTTACTGGCCCGAAATTATCAAATTCGTACTGATAAAAAATGTGCTATTTCCGGCCATTATCCTGGGACTGCTTATCTGGCTGAAACCTGATTACCCGCTGGCCTTGATCATGGTTTTACAGGCTGCGGTACCGCCCATCACGGCTATTCCCCTTTTTGTCGAGCGTTCAGGCGGCAACCGCATGATAACCAACCAGTTCATTGTAGCCAGTTTCCTGGCCTCCATTGTAACCATTCCGGCCGTCATAATGGTCTTCAGCCGCTTTTTCCCCTTTCCGGTTTAGGAAAGCCGGCGCCGCGCCAAAAGCCGGCTTTTCATTGACACCCCCACTGCCTTACTCTAAAATCGTATTATGTATTAGCTATCACCACTGTTTTTTCCGCTAATCTTTCTAGTCAAAAACAATAAGGGCAGGAGTATTTTCTTGAACAGCGATCAAATACGCAGTCTATACTTAAAATTTTTTGAAGAAAAAGGACATCTGGTGATTCCCAGTTCTTCGCTGGTGCCTTATAAAGATCCGACTCTGCTTTTTACCAGCGCCGGGATGGTCCAGATAGAGCCTTACTACCGGGGTTTGGAAGTTCCACCCAATCCACGGCTGGCTTCCTGTCAGAAATGTTTCCGCACCAGTGATGTGGAATCAGTAGGTGACACCAAGCATTTGACCTTTTTTGAAATGCTGGGCAATTTCAGTGTTGGCGACTATTTCAAGACCGAAACCATTGCCTGGGCCTGGGAATTTGTGACAGACCGGCTGAAACTGCCGGCCGAGCGAATCTGGATAACTGTCTACACCAGTGATGATGAAGCCTTCAATATCTGGAATAAAAAAATAGGTGTGCCGGCCGAACATATCCTGCGCTTCGGTGAAAAGGACAATTTCTGGGGACCGGCCGGCGCCACCGGCCCCTGCGGCCCCTGCAGTGAACTGCATTATGATTTTGGGCCGGAGACAGGTTGCGGCAAAGCGGACTGTGATCCCGGGTGCGGCTGCAGCCGTTTTGTTGAAATCTGGAACCTGGTTTTTACCCAGTTCAACCAGGATGCCAACAAAATACGCACACTGCTGCCCAAGCCTAATATAGATACCGGCATGGGGCTGGAGCGGCTTGTCACGGTCATTCAGGGGAAGACAACGGTTTATGAGACGGATATCTTTAAACCTTTACTGGATAAACTGGCCATTATCAGCGGTAAGAAATACGGTCTGAATGAAGAGACTGATAATGCCATGCGAGTTGTTGTGGAACACAGCCGGGCCATCGCTTTTGTGATTGCGGACGGCGTAATGCCATCCAATGAGGGACGCGGATACGTTTTGCGCCGGCTGCTGCGGCGAGCGGCCCTTTTTGGCAAACGCCTGGGACTGGAACAGCTATTTCTCAAGCAGACCTGCGCTGCGGCTATTGAGCGGATGCAGGCAGTTTACCCTGAACTGGCTCGCGGCCGGGATATGATTTTGAAGGTGGTTGAATTGGAGGAGTCACGTTTTCA
>DATIKD010000021.1:0-18505 GCA_035477965.1 Dehalococcoidales bacterium
GGAATACCCAGAATGACACTACCACCCAGTACCAGCAAGGATGGGTTGAAAGCATTAATAATGCTGACAACCCCGGCGGCCAGGTATTTAGACGTGTCTTTAACCAGACGGTAAGCGACCGCATCATTTTGTTGATAAGCCTGAGAGACGGTCAGAGCCGAGATATTGGATATTCCGCCGGCCAGGCTGTTCAGCAGGTCTCCGCCTTGCGGATTAGCCCGAACAATATCACGGGCCCGTTCTGCAATTGCCCAGCCCCCGGCATAAGCTTCCATGCAACCTTCATTGGGGCAGTGACACTGGCGGCCGGCCGCCACTACGGTGATATGCCCCAGTTCACCGGCGGTATTACTGGCGCCTTCCAGGAGATATCCGCCGGATACCACTCCGCCGCCGATGCCGGTACCCACAAACAGGCAGACCAGATGATCACAACCCTGACCGGCGCCGTGCTTCCATTCGCCGCGGGTAATGGTCCGGGCATCGTTATCAATTGCCACAGGCAGGCCAAGGGTTTTTTCCAGCCGGTTTTTAAGGGGCACATCCAGCCATTCCGGCAGGTTTGGAGAACGCCTGACGACACCCTGCTTTTTATCTATTTGCCCGGCCACGCCCACACCCAATGCGGCGGCTTTTTGACCGGATTCTCCCTGGCAGATTTGAACGGATTCGACGATACCGGCAATAGCCTGTTCTACAGCTTTTTCGGCTGGCAGGAGACGGTAGTGAGAGGCGACGATTTTTCCGGCGCTGTCAACCAGCGCGGTATCAATTTTTGTTCCGCCTATGTCTACTCCCAGGGTCAAGACGGGCTTGTTTTTATCCATAAATATGCTGAAAGTCTACCTTTGAGTCTGAATTAAGAAAATCAGAAACCCATATAGTTCTCATGATAACCCTTTCCTGTAAAAATGACCAATTATCACCAGACTAACTCCTGGTATTTAGCCGGGGTGCAGGAAGAAAAAACTCGTTGAGCCTAATAAAAAACGCCGTAAAACTGCGCAGTTTTACGGCGTTTTCAGATGCCCAGTTAGTGGTCAGATTTTTTATTTTTGCGTCTCATAATCAGTTTTTCCAGTTCAATAACCAGGAAGCCCACAACCGAGATCAGAATAATGGGTACCCACCATATGGCCGGAAACGGCATGGTTTTAAACGGGCTGATTCCAAAAAGTGGTTGGGAATAGACCAGCAGAATTTGTAAGGCGATAGTAACCGCGGCTCCTATTACTACCCATTTGTTGGAAAAGGGGCTGAAGGTAAACGCCGAAATATCTATGGAGCGGGCGGTGAAAAGATACATCACCTGCACCATAATCAAGGTGGTAAAGGCTACAGTTTGGCCTTCAGCCAGAAAATTCTGTGAGTCCGCCATAAAGTGGGTATAGGCCAGGAACATGCTAAGCGTGGCTGTAGCGGATACCAGAGAAACCATTCCAACCTTACGGATGAAGGTCGGATTAGCCAGTTTTTCATTCGGGTTTCTCGGCGGACGTTTCAACAGTCCTTTTTCCTTCACTTCCCAGATCAGGGGTATACCGCAAGCGATGGCTATAATCAGATTAACCCACAGAATCATCACCGGTTCTATAGGCAGGCGCAGAGCAAATACCGGGATAAGAGGTGATAGTAAAATGGCGGCGGCTAAAACTAATCCCTGTCCGACGTTGGTAGGGAGCAGATACAGGATCACCTTCCAGATGTTGGTGAAAACATGCCGGCCTTCTTCCACGGCTGAGACCATTGTGGCAAAATTGTCATCGATAAGCACCATGTCAGCGGCTTCTTTGCTGACTTCAGTACCGGTGATGCCCATAGCCACGCCGATATCCGCGCGCTTCAGAGCCGGAGCATCATTCACTCCATCACCGGTCACTGCCACCACGTGTCCATGCTTTTGCAGTTCTTTGACTATCCGGTATTTATGTACCGGCGCTGCCCGGGCATAAACCGAGACGCCTTCAACTTCTTTATAGAGGGCTTCGTCGCTCATGGCCTGGAGTTCTTCACCGGTTAGTGCCCGGCCGTCTCCATCACCTATGCCCAGTTGTGCGGCAATGGCCTTGCCGGTCTCCACATGGTCTCCGGTTATCATCACTACTCTGATTCCGGCGGTTTTACAGTGTTTAATGGCTTCAATGGCCTCACCACGCGGCGGATCAATCATACCCTGAAAACCCAGGAATACCAGGTCTTTCAGATCTTCGTGGTTAATGGACACGCAGTCCGAATTAACATTTTTACTGGCAACGGCCAGAACCCGCAAAGCCTGGCTGGCCATAATATTGGCTTCTTCCAGTACTTTCTCCGGTTGGAGAGGCTTGATCTCACCGTTGATCTGTTGACTCCTGCATCTGGCCAGGACTCGTTCCGGAGAACCCTTGACGCAGATCAGATTTTCCTTCCCATTTTGATTCAGAGTAGCCATATATTGCTGGTCAGCTTCAAAAGGTATTTCATCCAGCCTGGCGGAGGTCCCGTTAGTACCGGCTTTAGCGGCAGCCACCACGAGAGAACCTTCCGTAGGATCGCCCTTAATAGTATAGGAATCCTTGTTTTTGACCAGCTCACTATTGTTACAAAGTAGTCCCACTCGGAGTGTGTCAGCCAGGTCTCGATTGTCGGCCGATTTTAAATCTACTGGCCGGTCACCCAGAAAAAATGCGCCGGTGGGTTCATAGCCTACCCCGCTTACCCGGTAATTTTTACCCCCGCTGTAGATGCTGACCACGGTCATCTCGTTCCTGGTCAGAGTACCGGTTTTATCTGAGCAGATCACAGTTGTACAGCCCAGTGTTTCAGTGGCTGGCAGGCGTCTGATGAGCGCATTGCGCTGAGACATGGCGATGGTGCCGAAGGCGAAGGCGGCTATCAGGGCTGCCGGCAGGCCTTCCGGGATCATGGCTACAATCATCCCCACTGTAGCCAGGAACATGTAGCTCCATTCATAACCCAGCCCTATGCCCAATGCGAAGGTGGCGGCACCCAGGCCCAGAATAGCAATGATAATAAATTTGGTGAATGCCGTAATCTTCTTTATGATGGGTGGAGTGACCCTGATGGTCCCTTCCATAATACCGGCTATCTTGCCCAGTTCGGTCTGTTTGGCGGTGGCTACCACCACTCCATGGGCCCGGCCGCGGGTGACAAAAGTCCCGCTGAAACTCATGCATTTTTGCTGTCCGGGACTCAGGTTTGGCCTGGGTATAGCCTCCGTATCTTTAAGCACGGGCATTGATTCACCGGTCAGCGCGGCTTCATCCGTACTCAGGTTTTTCACCGAAAAAAGGCGTATATCAGCCGGAACACGGTCGCCGCCTTCCAGCACTACCACATCTCCCGGGACCAGTTCACGCGTAGCTATTATTTGAGTTTCACCCGACCGCAAAACGTGGCATTTGGCCACCAGCATTTTTTTTAAAGCTTCCAGTGAACTCTCGGCTTTCCCTTCCTGGATGAATCCGATGATCACCGTGGCCAACACAACGCCAATAATGACCCACATATCCACGAATTCATTTAGAAAAGCGGCTACACCCGCGGCCACCAGCAGGACGTAGAGGAGGGGGTTATGGAACTGTAACAAAAAACGGACCACTGGCCCCCTTTTCTTGACTTTGAGTTCGTTGTAACCGTATTTGGCCAGCCGCGCTTTGGCTTCCTGAGCACTGAGACCGGCCTGATTCGACTGCAAGGCGCTGAATACCTCTTCTTCCGGCATCTGATACCAGCTTTTCACGTTTGACAAAGTATTCGCCTCCTCCTTGAATCTATTTGCGGCACAGGCAACCGGGACCGTATGGTCCTGCCGATATTGTTGAACACACTGGGAGCGCCACACATAAGTGAAGATTTTGTCCGCAGGACGCCGCTTATCTCATTCTATCACAGGTTAAAAGAGCCGGGCAAAATACAGTGACCCAGTTGGCATTCCTTTACCGGAAAAGCTGGAAGAATTGGGCATTGATGCTGAAGCGTTGGTAAAATAAACCGGTTTGGTCAATGCTTGCTTCTTCCGAACTGAAGAATTCGAAACCTGAGCCTGCTAATCATGCCGGAAAGAATTACAGAACTCGCTAGGCGTCCCCGCTCTTGGCGGGAGAAAGCCGGTAAATCGCTTAGGCCCTGGCTTTGACTCGTTTGACTCCCGGCAACAAGACGCCCTGGCTCAATAGCCGCGATTGGAGAGTTCCATAATCGACGTCTTTCAGCCTGACACCGGATTTAACCGCGATTGAGGCTGCGGTTCCAGCCGCTTCTCCAAAAGCGACACAATGGGGTATCCAGTTGAAGGCATCATTAGCCACAATGTCTGATGAGAAAGCACGGCAAGCCACCAGCAATCCATCCATGTTCCTGGCTAAAAGGCTGCGGTAAGGGGGATAGGCACGGGCAGCATCTCCGTGAGGAATGTCAGTGGCTGGTGCTCCGGTGGTCGTCGGGAACACCGCAATCGTATCTTCGTGCACTACACCGGAGCGCATGTCACTCTCGTTATAGACATATTCTCCCATCATGCGGCGGCCGCCTCGAGTGCCGATTTGTGAAGCTGTATCGAGAATAAAACAATTTTCAAAACCGGGCATATGCTCTTTAAAAAAGCGGTGGGTAACCCGTACCACCTTGCGCATTCGGACCTCAACCATGGTCAGATGTTCAACGTTGGTGGAGCTTAACCCTGCTGCCCAGTTATTGAACCAGACTACATCATTGCGTGAACTGGCGATGGGTAGAACCCGGGTGCCGCCGGTTTCCTGGGCGAGCTGGCTCATAAGTTCGGAATACTTTTTCCGGTTGGCTTCGGTGAAGGCGCAAAATTTATCAAAATTTACGTTTCCAAACCGCCAGACCAGTGACATGTTTGAAAACCGCAGCCTGGGATCCAGGGTGTCATCGTATTTGACACCTGCCGAGGCCATGATATCCCCATCACCGGTACCGTCAATAATAACCTTACCCAGTATTGCCTGCCGGCCGGATTTACTCTCAAATATAATACCCTTTATCGCGCCATTCTCTACAATAGCCTGAGTTCCCCAGGAGTGAAGAAAAAGCTTGACCCCCGCCTCTTCCACCATATCATTAAGCACACACTTGAGTAATTCCGGGTCAACGGTAGCAGTCAGGCGCACTTTTCCGCCGACTACTGCAAACAAAACCCGTCGCCACCGGGCAAGCACTTTCTCATCTTTGGATCCAAGTTCTTCTTTGGAGGGAACCAGGACGCCATCTACCGCCTTGAGCCTATCGATCCACTCCTGGCAGAGCCCGGCGATCTGTTGTTCTTCTGTACCATCGCTCATAAGCAGTAACTGTATGACCAGTCCTCCGGTAGCCAGGCCTCCCAGATGTCCGTACCTTTCCACCAACACTGTTTTCGCCCCGTTACGAGCCGCAGCAACTGCGGCTGAATGTCCTCCGGGACCTCCGCCTACCACCACCACATCTGCCTCGTGGCAGACACTGATTTCCCTGGCGGCTTCCTGTATTGTTTTTACCGGTGAATTCATCATAAGCTCGATGCCTCTGATATTTTTAAATTCGGACGGAAAAGCCTTCCGGTTTAATATTCCATTTTATTGTAAGGTTGCCCCGGGAACTACCTGGACCGTTTTATGACTTCAACAATACCTTTATCCCCGTTGACAATCACATGGTCACCGGTTTCAATGACCTCGGTCGGGTCCTGGTCTAGATCAGTGACAGTGGGTACGTTAGCCGCCATGGCTGCAAATACGGTCAAATTATTGCCCTCACGGTAGACGAAAGCGGCCGGATTGGTTCCGAAATTCCTGGTCGCTCCGTAGCCTACAAAACCGCCGGACCCCCTTGGTGTGGTAAACACCAGCACTTTTCCCTTGAAGGGGATCTCGTAAAGCGGATGATTTCTTTCCACCGTGTAGCCTTGTCTGGAGTTTACGTTACCCCACCCCATCAAAGGCATTTTGGATACCAGTGCTTCACCTTCGGCAATGCCGCCAATCACTTTTCTGCCGTGGAGCGTTATTTTGCGGGTTATTTTATCCATTGTTTATCTACCTCCATTCCCCTTGCCAGCGGCCGGTAACTGCGGCATTGATACAATCTTCCATGGTCCCATAGCGTACCTCGCAGTGGTGCGGATGGCAATGTCCAGTCATATAGTAGTCCTGCTTGCAAGCGTCGGTGGCCATCACATTGGGTTTGCCATCAGGAGGCATAACGACGCCGTACAGCATGCCGGCGCAAACCCCGGATAACAACGTGGCGCCAGCATCTTCTATCGTCTTCCTGTAACCGGCTTGATCAGCCAGTTTGTAAGTCTGAGGATTGGTCATCGCCCAGAGCCTGACGCGGCATTTTTTGCCCTCAAGCAGCCTGGCAACCTTTTGCAGGTCCTGGATATTGTAATGCGGGCAACCGAGATAAACAAAATCCACATCGGTGCGGGAACCGTAATTCATAAGTTCGTAAACCCGTTTCAAGTCCGCCCGCGTGATGGCGATGGTTTCTTTAGGTTGTTTGCCCTGGAAAGCAGCTTCCAGAGTGGGGGCTTCGGGGGTTAAACCGGGGATATGGTACATGCGCACCTGTCCACCGGTATTAAGTGCCGAATTCATTTTCACCAGTTGTGAGGTCGTCGGACGGCCGATGCCTATCAGAGCCGGAACTTTGAGTGCCAGGGCTTCGCCAACAGCCCAGCCAAACAGGTCATAATCCATATCGCATTTTAACTCGGTTTCGCATGTCACCAGTACCGTGGCCGCACGATTCTCGGTGATGTGCATATCGTAGTAAGGCACCTTGCCAAGGTAAGCGGTCTGGAAACAGCCGTCGAAATTAGTCCTGGTCCCCAGCACCGCATTCCCCCAGGGAATCGCAGAGCTTTCAACCCAGGCGCTGTGGGTACCAACCGCCGGCCAGTAGGAACTCACCAGGTAATGAGTGCAGGAGAATGTGGGTATCATGCCCATGTCAATCAAAGGCTGAAGGTCCTGCAAACGCTTCGCGCGGTATCCAGGATCGCTATTGGGCCGGACGTCAAATTTTTCCCAACCGTCCACGATAACGTTCATGGCCGCATCTTTGTCAGAGAAAGTAGGAACTTTAAAACGTTCTCCCTGGCGAGCCAGCTCAGCTATTTCTTTCATGCTGACACCGTAGGCTCCTACCCACCCGGGGCCCGGGTGTAAATCCACGGTCCCATCAAGTTCCACCAGTTTATCTGCTCCGGCAGCCTCTCCGTAATCAACCAGAAATTTCATGCATCTCTGTTTGATCTCCCCCTGCTTACCATCCAGTATCCTTTTTTCTTCATCAGTTAAAAACATTTTTCCTTCCTGCTACTATTTTCTGACCATTCACAGTTTGACTTATACTAGCACTTATTACGTTTTTTTTCACATCGCCCCATTTAGCTCCGGATCGAGGGCATATCTCTGTCCACAGGCCTTTTTGGATACTAAATTGGTTTTTTCTACATCGGAGAAAATCTTGTGTAAATTTTAGTTTTTAGTACGATCTATGTCAATATCGTATAGTCCATATTTCACCATTTAGCAGGCTGAGCCAGACTGAGGACCGGCACTTAACGTGCACATCTCCTACTAGATTATCTGGTTGTGGATTCTTGGGATTCCCACCCGGGCGCAGGAACTTGCATAATGACCATTGATTTTGGTTAAATTGGAATTACGCCGGCACCTAAAGGCCTGCCCGCAAATAAAAGAGACACCCTCCGAAAGGATTTGGCAGAAGCAAAAATTGAATTCAAGTTGAAACCGGTAGAATAATACAACTCATTGTAAGGTGAAGGTATCATAGAAACGCTATCCTGGATTCAGAGGGGGCAATATGAATAAAGGTAGAAAAGTTAAGGCGGCAGTCTGCTACGAAATGGGAAAACCTCTGGTTATGGAAGAAGTCTTTCTGGAACCACCGGCCAGAGGAGAAGTTACCATTCGCTGTGCCGCGACGTCTATTTGCCACAGCGATATTCATATGATCAAAGGAGAACATGGGCCTTGCCCGATGCCAGCCGTAGCCGGGCATGAGACAGCCGGTTATGTCGAAGAAGTGGGAGAAGGCGTCACCTATGTAAAGCCAGGTGATCTGGTAATCTACTCCCTTATCCCTTCTGCCTGCGGTCATTGTTATTATTGTACCATCGGGGATCGCGATCGATGTGAAAATCATAAGATTGCCCGTAACAGCCCGGGCAGATTGGTAACCAAAGATGGTAAGCGAATTCACCAGTGGTATGGTACTATGGCTACTTTTGCGGAATATGCCACAGGACTGGAGATTAATCTGGTCAAGATCCCCCAGGATATGCCGGTGGATAGAGCAGCGCTCATCAGTTGTGGTGTGATCGCCGGATATGGCGCGGTGGTGAACCGGGCTCAGGTCAAACCCAATCGAAGCGTAATTGTAGTGGGCTCTGGAGGCGTGGGACTCAACGCTATACAGGGTGCTCTTTTCGTGGGAGCCTTCCCTATTATCGCGATAGATGTGAATGACAAAAAGCTGGCTATGGCCAAGAAAATGGGAGCCACTTATACCATTAATGCCAAAAAAGATCCCGATGTCCTTAAAAAGGCCATGGAACTGAATTACGGCCGGGGTGCTGATTATGTGATCGTGGCGGCAGCCGGTATAGAAATTTTACGGCAGGCTTTTCTGATGGCTGCTAAGGGCGGCACTACAGTGGTGGTTGGGCATGGTTTTGGCGAAGAGATGTCAGCCTGGATGCCTGTGGAATTTTGCGGTGGAAAAGTAATTACCGGCAGCGCGATGGGCGCGGTCCGGCCCCGGATTGAGATCCCCCGCTTAATAGAGCTTTACAAAAACGGCCGATTTAAGCTGGATGAACTGATATCCGGCCGCTATCCTTTTGATAAACTTGACGAGGCTTTAAAGTCCATGGAACAGGGTGATGTTATACGGAACGTCGTGATGTTCTAGGAGGCTGACCTGCCTGAAGAGAATGTCCTTTGGGCTATTGACGATGACCGGTATAAATGGTTAATGCGTGATTATCATGAACTTCCAGATTTCAGTTTCCGAACAACCAAACTTCGTGGATAATATAGGGTCAGTGTATCCGCCCTTCAGGCCGGGAATAATCCTCTTAAATTTTGTTCCCCATACAGGTCTATGGATCGGTCGAATGACTGCAGGGCCGGCTGCTCAAAAGAATCCTTATCTATCAGGTAAAATAAAAAAGATTACCCAAAATCTGGATATTATACTCTGGGGGAAAAATAAATGAACACATCTGTTAGCACTCTGGTCTATTCTCCGATCGGTCAAAGACCTCTGGATAAGACGGGCTCCGCCATAGGCGCTGCCAGGATAAATCCTGCCGAGACCTATGGTTATACGGCCCGGCTGCTGCAGGAATATATCAATAAAGGTGAAGAGTCCGCCTGGCAGAAAATCCGGCAGCGCATTGATGAAATTTATCCGGCAGTCAGCGCCGCCCTGGAAACCCTGGAAGCAGAGACGGCGTTCTTATCAGAAATTAAGAAACAGGTTTTCGCCGGGAAAAAGCTCTTTTTTAAACCCAATGTCGTGACTCTTCCGCTGATTGACTACAGGAATCACGGCCCGGGGCTTCCCGGAGCCAATACCCATTGGGAATTTGTGGCGATGGTGATGCGCTGGTTTCATGATAAAGCCGGCATCACCTATCATCAAATGGCAGTGGGAGAAGCAGGTATGACGGTTACCACTGATTCTGTGACAATATCGAAAATGCTAGGGAGGTGGGTAACCCCGGAGGCGATCCTGGAAGGCAAATACGGAGACGGTTATGGGGGGTGGGGATTCTTTTTCACACGTAAATACCTGGCTGATTGTCATGCTCCGGGCCATAAAGACGACCCGTTGGCCGGATATCAGGAAAGCCTGGATGGAGTCTGCGTGGCGGCCGGAGAAGCGGTTGATAAGCTGATGCTGTATAATCTCAACCGTCCGGACGGCTACAGCGGCCGGGATGTTCCTGTGGCGGATGGGATTAACACTCAGACCATCACCATACACAAATCGGTAGTTGGGGGCAACCCTGACGACCCACAGGACATGAAAGCCTGGCCCGGTTGCGTACTGGTCAATTTACCCCTGCTTAAGATACACGTATTGGAGCTATTGACCTTCTCACTGAAGAATCTGGGAATGGGTATTTACGCCATGGAAGCCAGTAATAGCCAGACACCGGGCAGTTGCCAGTGGAAATATTCCGTCCCCGAAGTCAAGGTCCCATTTGCCAAACTGAAAGTTCCCCATGCCCGCTGGATCCTGGAGACCGATGAAAACACGTTGAAACCGCTTCGCGATGCGAAGGGGGAATTTATTTGGCGCCGGACCGGAGGGATGGAAGCTACTATCGCCGATGGCATCAAGGCCGTCCAGGGTCAGAACATAATGATGCTCCATGTCGGTGATGCTATTGAGTGCACCAATATCTTTCATTCAGGGTCAACTGGCGTAATCGTACCGGAAGGTTTTGTTTTTGCCAGTCGCGATCCTGTCGCTCTGGATAATATGGCTGCCCGCTACCTGTTCAATATGGTTCCCATGTCTGAGACCGAAAAGATACAGAAAATGTATAAAATCAAGTCCGATATTATTCAAAAAATTCCTTCGGCCGGATTGGAAGGGATAAATATTGTCACTATCGAAGGATACGATTCCTGTTATTCCCGCTATAACGCCCTGAAGCATTGCCAGACACGCGGGTTGGGGCAACTGGAATTCTACGTGGCGGGAAAAGACCTGTGGCAGGGAGGCAGGCTGGCTTCAATTAATCACCGTCTGGGTAGGGTAGAGGCCGGCACTTTCAATGATTTGGTTACAGCTACCGCCTATCACGCCTCAGGGAAACCTTTGGTAGATTTCCAGGCGGGGCTGATGGCTTATCTGGAGTTGAACGATAAATTAACCGGTGCCAATCACAAACAAGAGTTGCTTCAGTTCAGGGATGAAAACCGCGATGGGGTGATTGATTATCTGGAAGGCGGTAAAAATACCGGCTCTATGGCGGCTTTTCAATACAATCAGATATTAACCAGTTCTCAGGTGGACCCTTTGCAGGCGATGAAGCTGCGTTTTCTGTTATCCATGGTGCCGGCCAGATGGATCAGCCGTAATTGGAACGATGAAGGTCTGGAGACTGGCGAAGGCGGGATAGTTGGGCAGGCCGTCGCACGGGCTTATGCCATGTCACGGGCCAGAGCCGAAAAAGCGGACCCGTTGTATTCGGGCAGGATGTGGGGTAACGGTAAATGGCCCAGCCTGCAGTACGTTTTACAGCTTGTACGGCTAGCTCGCGTGTATGGAATGATGTTCCCTGACAGGATTGATGTCATGATGTCACCCTATGGGCAAGCTTTCGCTTATGCCGATATCAAATGGAACGGTGCCCGTTTTTACAACCAGCAATCGATTGTAAAAGGTGAGGACATCATCGGCAATTATTTTCGAGCAGTCGCCCGGGGAGAGAAATTGCTGCCTTTTACCATCTTTGTGCCCCGCGGTTACGGCAGCTTTAATCAGACTCAATTTCCTAATATCGAAGAAACCGATCAGCCGGACCTTATTTTCAGTGCCAGGTTCCAGCAGAACGAGGTATGGCGTGATTTGCGGATGTCCGATTATCCGTGGTTAAAGACTGTAAGTCCTGACACTTTAGTTATGATGTAAGGCCGTCATCTGTGTAAACTTGTTCCCGGCCTGCAGGTGAGAAAGTGTTTTGATTTATTGGTTAGAAGAGCTGAGCTGTAAAAATACCTGCCAGATTACAACCGGATTAGCCCCCAGCCCAGCAACCCGATTATGAAGACAACCACAATAATCACTATAGGTTCCATGGTATAGCGCTGCTTGTCCGGATCATACACCGGCAGCAGCCCGCTCTTTTTCTCGGCCGAGAAGCCGTTGTTCCAGCGGACTTTACTGTACAAGTAATAGACCGGATTTATGCTGACGGCTGTAAGGTAATGCACTGCTCGCAGTGACAGGTTTTCAACCAGACCGAAAAACTTATTGACCGGAACCACCAGGGCCTGATAAGTCAGTTTGCCCGGGCGGCGGTAAAACCAATCGAAATCCAGCACAACTCCGGCCTTGGGCTTGGATATTTTCACCAGCAGGCAGAATCCGATAGTGGCAAAAACCAATAACTGAACGGTCTCAATTATGTGTCCGGTGTCAAATACCCGGTATTCAATCGGATAGGGTAAAATGCTGAAAAGTATTTGGGGGAACAATCCGGTTATCAGGCAAATCAGCCCGGTAATCGCCATGGCGATATACATACCGACTGGTAATTTCTTGACTTCCACGGGATGAGGTTCGGCAAACCAGGTGAAATAGGGTAATTTAAGAGTGATTGAAAGGAACGTTCCCACCGCGGCCAGATTAAGCAGGATGACCGCCAGTCCGATACCTTCATAGGCGGCGGCGGAGGTAATCAGCGATTTACTGACGAAACCATTAAAGAACGGAACGCCGGAGATGGCAAATGCGGCAATCATATACAGGATGAAGACCCCTGGGAGAGATTTGAACAACCCGCCAAGTTCGGACATCGTGCTTTTGCCGGTGGAGAAAAGGACAGCCCCGGCAGCCATCAACAGGAGAGATTTATACAGTATATTGTTGATGGCATGGGCGGTGGCCCCATCTACCGCCAGCGCCGAACCCAGACCTATTGCGGCAATCATGTACCCTACCTGGCTGACAATATGATAGGACAAAAGGCGGCGTAAATCATTTTGCGGGATGACGAAAACTACTCCGTAAATGGCCATGGCAATTCCAACCCAGATCAGCATTTCCCAACCCGCAAAGCCGCGAGCCAGAGCATATACCGCCGTTTTGGTAGTAAAGGCTCCCAGAAAGACGGTTCCGGTGATCGTGCCCTCCGGGTAAGCATCTGTCAACCAGGCATGCAAGGGGGGAACCGCGGCATTGATACAGAAAGCCAGCAGAATCAGATAGGAAGATAGCCCGGCCTCCATGGGGTTGAAGACCGCCGAACCGGTTTGACTGATATGCAGGAGTACGCCGGCTATCAGGATTGAACCGCCGAGCAGGTGCATCATCAGGTAACGCATTCCCGCCCCCCGGGCCAGAGAAGTGCCGCGGGCCCAGATGAGATAGGCCGAGGCGACAGCCATTATTTCCCAGAAAATAACCAGTGTTAAAAGGTCACCGGCGAATACCACTCCCAGCGAACTGCCCGCATAGAGGAGGGTGGCTATTTGTTCCGTGGTGTTTTTATTATGATAAGCGTAAATACCCCCGATAAAGGTGATGATGACGAAAATATAACCGAACGCCAGGCTTAGTTCATCTACTCGTGTCATTATCAGTGCTGTGTTCAGAAAAGTAGCACTCAGATTGTCACCCGGGCTTAAATAAATCAACCAGACGAATGCCAGTGCCGGAAAAACCAGAAAAGCCGCCGGGCGCGTCTGGCGCGGCAGTATGATAAGCAGGAGTGCTCCGATGATAAGAATCAGAGCAGGAGGAAAACTAATCATAGTAGTCATCCTTGCGGTGCAGCCAGTGTTTTAAACCTTTGGCGGCATATATCATGACAATACAGCCAAATATCCCTAAGAGGGCATAAAAAACCGGAATATACGTCCACCAAAAATCATATTTGCCTTTGCCGGTCGGGATAAAGAACCCGGCCACCGTGGCTGCAATAGCCGCCAGAAAGAGGATAACCCAGATTTTATTCTTTTGAAGAATAGATTTCATCTTATTACTCCGTCCAGCACTCTGGCAGCGGTATCGCTGGCTAATTGATAGATATGAAAAATACCGTCAGGAAACATTCCCAGATATAGAGATAGCGCCGCGGCAATGAGCAGCGGGATAACCATAAAAAGGGAGGCCTCAGCGAATTTCAAAGGTTTATCAGGCCGGGTAAAAAAGGCTCGACGGATAACCGGCAGGAGGTAGGCGGCGTTAAGCAGTCCGCTTAATAACAGCAGTCCCATAGCCCAGCCTGCGCCGGCCTCCAGCGCTCCCTGTCCAATCAACCATTTGCTGTTGAAGCCGCTAAGCGGCGGGATTCCGATCAGTCCGATCGCCGCCAGAGTAAAAGCGCCCAGAGTAACCGGCATTTGTCTTCCGATTCCGTTAAGTTCACTGATTTTTTCAATATGGGTTTTGGCATAAATGGCTCCGGCACAGAAAAACAACGTAATTTTCAGGGTGGCATGGTTGACCAGGTGAATCAGTCCGCCGGTCCAGGCGGTGGTGGAAAGGAGTGAAATTCCCAGGACAATATACGAAAGGTGACCTACCGTTGAGTAAGCCAGCCGCCTTTTTAAATTGTCCTGATAGAGGGCCAGAAGAGAAGAGATAACTATGGTAATTGAAGCCATGACAGCCAGTATCTGCCAGGCCCCGATGTCATGAAAGAGTCCTGGCCCGAAGACATCACCAATCACGCGGACGAAACCGAATACACCCGCTTTGACCACTGCCACGGCGTGCAGCAAAGCGCTGACCGGAGTGGGTGCGATCATGGCAGTCGGGAGCCAGCCCTGCAAAGGCATGAGGGCTGACTTCACGCCGAAACCCAACAGAAACAATACGAAAAGGAGCATCAGGTTAGGTTGTCCGGCCAGGTTGGAAAGGAAACCTCCGGATACAAAATCACCGGTCCCGGCGTAATAATATGTCAGAGCGGCAGCGGCAATCAGAGCCAGGCCTCCGGAGAGCAGGTAAACCAGGTATTTACGACCGGCTGAAATGGCGGCCGGACTTTCTTTATGGATGACCAGTGGGTAGGTGACCAGAGTCAGTATTTCATAAAATATCACGAAAGTCAGCAGGTTGGCGGAAAAGGCAAATCCGATGGTGGAAAAAAGGCACAAAGCAAATGAGGCATAATAGCGGGTCTGCTTTTTCTCATTCAGTGTACGCATGTAACCTATGGAATAGAATGAAGTAATGATCCACAGGAACGAGGCCGAGAGGGCAAATATCAGGCCGACCGTATCCACTCGCAACGCCAGGGCTATGCCGGGTGCAATATTTAACAAAGATATCTCCGGCTGGCGTCCGGCCAGGACATCCGGCAGGAGGCTGAATATAACCCCGAACATGGCAACGGCGGCTGCAATTGTCCAGAATTCCCGAATATTGGGTTGGCGCGAGAAGAGAAGATTCAGAATGGCAGCCAGTGCAGGTATCAGCACCGCTATCAGGGGTTTAATTGAGTAGATTTCTTCCACGTGTGTCCCTTTAGATCCTTTTTCCCTATGAAATCAGTTTAACCACCGGCTGTAATACGTTGGTGATGATGATAGCATTAATCAGGCCCAGTATCAGGATGCCTGCCGCCAGCACCATAATGGAAACCGTCATGCTGGCTGGTGGGTCTGAAGCGGTATTAACCAGTTCATTTCCACTTTCTGGAGAGGCATAAGCTTTTTCCAGTATGCGAAAAAAGTAAACGGCGTTCAAGAGACTGCTGATAATGATGACTATCACAAAAACCCAGTTATGGGCCTCGATCGAACTCAGGACCAGATACCACTTGCTGAAAAAACCGGCGGCCGGCGGAATTCCCACCATGGATATCGCGCCGATAGTAAAAGCGGCCATCGTCCAGGGCATTTTTCTACCCAGACCGGCCAGCATGGGGATTTGCCAGAGTCCGGTTCGATAGCGTATTCCTCCGGCTACCTGGAAAAGACAGGCTTTCATGAAGGCATGGTTCAGAATGTGCAGCATGGCTCCAATCAAACCCAACGGGTTATTTAACCCGATTCCCAGGGCAACGTAGCCAATTTGGGCAATACTGCTGTAGGCCAGCATTCTTCTCAAATCTGATTGGGCGATAGCCAGGATGGAACCGATGACGATGGCGGCCGCGCCCAGCCAGCCTAATACAGCCATTAGCGGAAAACCTTCAGACAAAAAGCCGGGTCCGAAGACGGAGACGAGCATGCGGATGATGACATAGGCTCCCACTTTGGTCATCAGAGGGGCTACCAGAGAGACTACACCGGAAGGGGCATAGGTATAGACATCCGGCAGCCAGATATGGAACGGAAAAAGAGCCATTTTAAGCGCCATGCCGATGACGATGAAGACTGCCGCCGCCAATATCAGGCGAGACTCATAAAGGTCCGGCAGCAGCCGGGCAATATCCGCCATATTCAGGGTGCCGGTGGCAAAATACAGAAAACCCACACCCAGAAGATAAAAACAGGCCCCGATGGTCCCGATAATAATATAGCGGAAGGTTGCCACGGGGGCTTTTTCATGGCCGATGGCCATAACCGCGTAGCCAGCCAGAGACGCAATTTCCAGGAAAACAAAAACATTAAAAAGATCACCGGTAACTACAATGCCCACCATTCCGGCTACCAGAAGCAGGAGCAGGGCATATAACGGCACCACTTTATCCGGGACTTCTCTGGCAAAGGAATGCCGGGAATAAATCAGGCTGATAAAGGAAATAAAGGTGATGAGCACTGCCATGAAAGCGGAAAGATGGTCCAGGACATATTCAATACCGATTGGAGGTGCCCAGCCGCCCAGTTGATAACTTTGCGGGCCATAAAGGAGTACTTGCACTAATCCCAGGATTGAAGCCGCCAGTGAAACAGCCATACCGGTCAGAGCAATGGGGAAAGCCAGACTCTTACGTAAAAAACCGAAGAGGAGAGTAAGGCAGGTGAAAATGAGCAGCGAAACCGGAATAATTACCGGAAGTTGATCGATGGTCATTCTCGCATCCTTTTAGTCAGTTCATGTTCATCCAGGGTGTGATAGCGGCGGTAAATCATCAGAATAACTGCCAGGGCCACTCCACTCGTGGCCACCATTACCACGATGGCTGTCAGCATTAAGACATGCGGCAGGGGATTAATATACAGGTCGGGATTGGTTAAACCCAAATCCGGATCGAAAATGGGTATGGTTGCAGAGGTCTTGAACGAACTGGAGATGAAGATCAGCATGATGGATACCTGGAAAATGGTCAACGCAATCAATTTTTTCATTAAGTTGCGTTTGGCAAACATGCCCCAGATGCCTAAAGCCAGCAGCACCGTGCTTAAATAGTATGGATAGTGGTCAACCAATAACTGGAACACTATTTCTCCCTGGTCAAACTGTCAAATATGGATAGTAAAGTCCCGAAAACACACATTGCCACGCCTATTTCAACAAAGAGTATTCCGTAGTAACGCCTGTCGGCATCTGCCAAAGGTAGAGGCAAATAGGAATAATCCAGAAAATTACCGCCAGCCAAAAGCGTTACCAGACCGGTCCCTCCGTAAATAAGCAAGCCTGCGGCACCCAATATTATCCCCAACATGGGTGGGAATTTTTTGTAGGTGGTTTTGCGGCCCAGTGCCAGGCGCATCAGGATTACTACGGACGCCAGTATAGTACCCCCCTGAAAACCACCGCCCGGGCTGTAATGGCCAAACATAATGACGTAAATCCCGAACATCAGTATAAAAGGTGCGGTTATCAGAACCGATATATCCAGAATAATATTGCGATACCGGTTAATCACTGCGTTTACCTATTCCCAATAACATATAACAAATCAATCCGGCGGTAAAAATAACTACCGTTTCACCGTAAGTATCATAACCGCGGTAATCAGCCAGAACGGCAGTCACCATATTTGGTGTGTGTGTATCCTCCATTGAATTTTTAATGTATTCAGGTGACACGTGCAGACTGGCCGGAGCGGAAGGATCTCCGAAAGGCGGCATATCACCCTGGGCGTAAATCAACACCCCGGCAAACAAAATAATTAAAATGATACCCAACCACTTCAATCTTTTGACCTCCGGTCTACAAAGAACAAAGCTACTATAATAAAAACTCCGCTTACACCTGCTCCGACTACGGCTTCTGTAAATGCGACATCCGTCGCACCCATCAACGCATAAACCAGGGCGGCGCCAAAACTAAAGGCCGTCAGGCAAAAAACGGCCGCCAACAGGTCGCGCACTTTTAAAGCGGCAATAGCCGAGGCAATTAATACTACGAATAAAAGGAAAATCAGGAGGTCGTTCATTGTTGGCTGCCTCCCCTGGGCGGCTGATTCTCTCCGGATCTGTCCTCCGGTCCTTTATCATCCCGTATTTTTGATCCGGGAGAAACCCAGGGTTCAAGTTTAGAGCGAAAGGCTGCCTGAGCGATGATATGGGTGGCGGTGGGATTGACAACTCCGATGAATATCAGAATCATCAGCAACTTTATGCTGTTGAAATCCCAACCCTGAAAAACCGCCAGGCCAAAGAGCACCAGCATGGATCCCAGAGTTTCCGATTTTCCCACAGCGTGACAACGGGTATAAAAATCAGGCAGGCGGATCAGACCCATGGTACTTACGGCAAGGAAGAATAAACCCGCCACGACAAAAATGGCGGCAATGATAATCTGGACTATCATTTGGACTCCTGCCTTTTACGCGCCAGGTATTTACCGATTGCCACCGTAGCCACAAAATTCAAGAGGGCATAGGCGA